>CAMASU010000154.1 GCA_945861105.1 Synechococcus sp. UW140 | reverse complement strand
AACGTTGCCCAGCGGGGCAACAACGGCACGGCCCTGCCCCTGCTGGCCGTCTACAGCCTCCTGACCGGGTTCACCCTCAGCGGCCTGGTGGCCATGGCCATCGGCAGTGCCGGCATCGGCGCCGTCGGCACGGCCGCCCTGGCCACCGGCCTCACCTTCGTGGTGGCCTCGGTGTTCGGCCGTCGCATGAGCGACAGCGTCGGCCAGGCCCTCAGCGGTGTCGTTGGCCTCGGGATCATCGGCCTGCTGATCGCCATGGTGGTGCAGCTGCTCGGTGGCCTGTTCATTCCGGGCTTCGGTGGCGGCGGTTTCGAGCTGCTGATCGCCGGCTTCGGCACCGTCCTGTTCGTCGGTGCGGCCTTTGTCGACTTCTACACGATGCCCCGCCAGTACCGCGACGACCAGTACCTGGTCGGAGCCCTGGGGATGTATCTCACTTACATCAACCTCTTCATCTTCATCCTGCGCCTGATCATCACACTGAATGGTGGCTCGCGCCGCGACTGAGCGTCTCTCGTCTCAGCATTGCGTCGTCCTGATTCGGCGTTCTCAGTCCGCCACCGCCAGCACCGCGCTGGCGATGGCGGATTTTTGTTCCTCGTCATAGCCCCAGCGCTGCAGAAATCCCACATCCGTTCCAGCGCCAGCCGTGGCTTCGAGCAGGGTGTCGAGCCGCTGCTTGACCAGGGTTGAATCCAGCTGGCGCAGCAATTCGCCGCAGCGACGGGCCACCCGCTCGGACCCCTGCCGCTGTTCTTCGGCTCCACTGCGGCCATGGGCCAGCACCATCGCTGTGCTCATCGCCAGGTTGCGGGCCGTCAGATCCACCACCGCAGCCCCACCCTGCCGCAGGGTCGCCAGCAGCGGTTCCGGCAGCCGATCCATCAGCGGGTTCTCGGACGGCAGGCTGACCACGAAGAAGCCGCGGGCACCATCGCGGCTGTCGATCAGTTCGGCGACCCGGTCGGCCAGCACCTCATCACTCAGCTCGCCGGCCTCCCAGGCACCACACCAGAGGGCAGCACGCTCCAGGGCCTGTTCAAAGCTGATGGAGGGGGCGGCCATGGCGGGGGGAGGGGGCAGACGACGTCCAGGCTATGGGCCTGGCGACGGGATGGGCCGTCGGCAGCCCACACTGGAGCCATGACCATTCCCGCTGCGCCGACGTCAACCCCGGAGGGCTTCCGCTCCGGTTTCGTGGCCCTCGTCGGCCGCCCCAACGTGGGCAAGTCGACGCTGCTCAACCACCTGGTGGGCGAGAAGGTCGCCATCACGTCTCCGGTGGCCCAGACCACCCGCCATCGGTTGCGGGCGATTCTCACCACCGCCACGGCCCAGCTGGTGCTGCTCGACACCCCGGGCATCCACAAGCCCCACCACCTGCTGGGCCAGCGGTTGGTGCAGATGGCACGCCAGAGCATCGGTGAAGTCGATGTGGTGCTGGCCCTGATGGACGGCAGTGTTCCCATGGGCCGTGGCGACGGCTTTGTGCTCGATCTGCTGCGCCAGATTCGTCAGCCGGTGGTGCTGGGCCTCAACAAGCAGGACCTGGTGGCGCCGGAGGAGCGGGAGGCGCTCATCGCCAGCTATCGGGAGGCCCTGCCGGAGGCCCCGCTGCTGCCCCTCAGTGCCCTCAGCGGTGAAGGCTGCCCGTCGCTGGTCGCGACCCTCGAGCCGCTGCTGCCCCCGGGCCCCCACCTCTACCCCGCCGACACGGTCAGCGATCAGCCCGAACGGGTGCTGCTGGCCGAACTGATCCGCGAGCAGGTGCTGCATCAGACCCGCGAGGAGGTGCCCCACTCCGTGGCGGTGCAGATCGAGCGGGTGGAGGAGGACGGCCCCCGGATGGCGGTGCTGGCCACGGTGCTGGTGGAACGCAGCAGCCAGAAAGGCATCCTCATCGGCAAGGGCGGCTCGATGCTGCGCGAGATCGGCCGCGGCGCCCGCCTGCAGATGCAGACGGTCGTCGGCGGGCCCGTGTACCTGGAACTGTTCGTGAAAGTGGTGCCCCACTGGCGCCAGAAACCTGGACGCCTGGCGGAGCTGGGCTACCGGCTCGACTGAGGTCGGCGACGTTCGCGGGGATCAGTCAAACCCCAGCAGGTCGAAGATCTCCCGGTCCTTGAGGGATTCGGCCTCGAGGGGCTGGACGCTCTCCAGCATCCGCCGGGCCAGGTTGAGATATTCGTTCTGCACGGCCTCGACTTCGGGGCTGGCTTCCATCTCAAAGATCGTGCACTTCTTCAGCCTTGAGCGGCGGATGGCGTCAAGGTCAGGGAAGTGGGCCATGGTCTTCATGCCCACCCGTTCGTTGAAGCGGTCGATCTGATCGGTGTCGCGGCTGCGGTTGGCGACAACACCGCCGAGGCGGACCTTGTAGTTCTTGGCTTTGGCCTGGATGGCGGCAATGATGCGATTCATCGCAAAGATCGAATCGAAATCGTTGGCCGTCACGATCAGGCAGTAATGGGCGTGCTGCAGGGGGGCGGCGAAGCCGCCGCACACCACGTCACCCAGCACGTCGAAGATCACCACATCGGTGTCCTCAAGCAGGTGGTGCTCCTTGAGCAGTTTCACCGTCTGGCCCGTGACATAGCCACCACAGCCGGTGCCCGCCGGCGGCCCGCCCGATTCAACGCATTGCACACCGTTGAATCCCTCGAACACAAAGTCCTCGGGGCGCAGTTCCTCGGTGTGGAAGTCCACCGTTTCGAGGATGTCGATGACCGTCGGCACCATCCGCTTGGTGAGGGTGAAGGTGCTGTCGTGCTTGGGATCGCAGCCGATCTGCAGCACCCGTTTGCCGAGTTTGGAGAAGGCTGCCGAGAGGTTGGAGGAGGTGGTGCTCTTGCCGATCCCCCCCTTGCCGTACACGGCGATCACCAGGGCGCCTTCCTCGATGCGCAGGGCATCGTCCTGGTGAACCTGGACACTGCCTTCCCCGTCGGGTCGGGTCACGGTTGCGGTCATGGCCTTCGTTGCCGGGATGAACCGGCGCACAGGGGGGCACTCTCCATCCAAGTCCCTGGAGTGACCGAGGCCCGCATCCCCGGGGAAAAGTTCAAGACCTGTTTCCTAATTCGCCCCGGCGGCGTCGATAGGCTCGGGCCCTGAGTGGTTCCCCCGCCGGATGGCCGACGGCTCCTACGCCCTGGGCACCCATCCCGCCGAGCGGCAACGGCTGGAGCGGCAGCATGCCATCTGGCGTGACGAGGCGGTTGCGGCCTGGGAGCGGGCGGGCTTCACGGCGGGCCAGAGGTTGCTGGACCTGGGCTGCGGCCCCGGTTTCGCCAGTCTCGATCTGGCGACCCTGGTGGGCCCCACGGGCAGGGTGCTGGCCATCGACAGCTCCCCCGATTACCTCGACCATCTCCGCCGCCAGGCGGAGGAACGGCGGCTGACCCAGCTGCAGGTGCTGCCGCTGGACCTGGCCCGGGAGGACGGGGTCGCCACCCTGCCTGCACCCGGCGGCTGGGACGGGGCCTGGTGTCGCTGGCTGTGCCTGTTCCTTCCCAGGCTCGAGCCGCTGCTGACGCTGATCGCCGCTGCTCTGCGGCCCGGGGGGCGGCTGGTGCTGCACGACTACATCCGCTGGGACACCTTCGCGCTGCATCCCTCCGACGGCGGGGTCGCCCGTTTCGTCGAGCGCACCATCGCCCACTGGCGTTCTGAAGGGGGGGACCCCGACGTGGCCGGTCGCCTGCCGGCGCTGCTGGAGGCCCACGGACTGCGCCTGCTGCAGGCCCGCAGCCTGCTGGCCTGTGGTGACGGCCACGATCCCAAGGCCCTGTGGTTGCAGGATTTTCTGGCCGCCTATCCGCCCCGGCTGGCCCAGGCCGGCTTCTGGACCGCCGCGGACCAGGGCGCCCTCGAGGCCGACCTGGAGCAGGCCGCCCGCCGCCAGTCCCTCTGGGTCACCCCAGCTCTGGTGGAGCAGATCTGGGAGCGCCCCGCTCTGGGAACACCACCCGCTCTGAACACCACCCCCTGACCATGGCCTCCCCCGAACACCGTCTCGACCTGCAGCGCCCCGACCGGCTGGGCATGGTCGAGGCCGTCTGGGGTGAACACAAGACCGCCGGCCAGATCGTCGCCATTGCCCAGGCCTTTGTGGCCGCGGGCCGCCTGACGCTGGTCACCCGCGTCGATCCGGCCAAGGCCGCCGCCGTCCAGGCCCAGCTCGCCGACGTGGTGATCCATGACGAGGCCCGCTGCCTCACCCTGGGGCCGTTGCCGCCGCTGCCCCCGGGGCCGCCGCCGGTGGCCTTGCTCAGCGGCGGCAGCAGCGACCGCACGGTGGTGGCCGAGGCCGACCTGGCCCTGGCCTGCCATGGCATCGGCTGTGAGCGGGTGCTCGATGTGGGGGTGGCGGGCCTGCACCGGCTGCTGGCGGTGCTGCCCGACCTGCGGCAACGGCGGGTGCTGATTGCCTGTGCCGGCATGGAGGGTGCCCTGCCCACCGTCGTGGCCGGGTTGTTGCCCCAGCCGGTGATCGCCGTGCCGGTGAGCGTCGGCTATGGCGTCAGTGTCGGTGGGCGGGCGGCCCTCGAGGGCATGCTGGCCAGCTGCGCCCCCGGTCTCACGGTGGTCAACATCGACAACGGCTACGGGGCTGCCATGGCGGCCCTGCGCATCCTCGGCCCTCAGCGCTGATCCAGCCGCGCCGCCCAGGCCAGGGCCGGTCGTTCCACCAGGTACCAGCTGGCCACCCCCAGGGGCAGCACCAGCAGCAGCGACAGACCGAAGAAGCTCCAGGGCTGCAGATCCTTCCCCAGCAGCGCCGCCAGCATCTGCTGGCAGGGGAAGGCATAGACGTAGACCCCATAGGAGAAATCCCCCGGCAGGCGCCCGAGGCCGGCGAGGGCCCGGGCCAGGCAGAGCAGGCCGTAGGGCCCCAGCACCACGGAGAGGGCTTCGAACAGCACCCGCGGCAGGCCGCCCCAGAGCGCCAGCAGCAGCAGGGCCAGGCCCGCCAGCAGGCCCGGCAGCGGTGCCAGCGGGATGCGGGGCGCCCAGCGGGCCAGCAGCACCCCCACCACCAGGTACACCCCGAGCCAGATGGTCAACCCATCCACCAGCAGGAATGGTGGCGCCACCAGGCTGAGCAGCCCCAGCACCGCGGGCACGGCCGTGGCGGCGAACAGCACGGCGAGGGTGAGCAGCCAGGCCCGTCCGGGCAGCGCCAGCAGGCCCACGAACAGCAGCAGCAG
>CAMASU010000153.1 GCA_945861105.1 Synechococcus sp. UW140 | reverse complement strand
TCGCCGTTACCTGGCTTCCCTGCGGGCCGGCGAGGGCACCAGCGCCGGCTGAGTCAGGCAGCGCCAAGCCCCAGCAGCTTTGTCCCCTGGTAGAAGACAAAGCTCGCCAGCCAGGCCAGGCCGAGGGACCACCCCACCGCCAGGGCCGTGAAGCGGTTGCTCCGTGATTCCTGCTTCAGCACCGCCACCGTCGAGAGGCACGGGGTGTAGAGCAGGGTGAACAGCATGAAGCTGTAGGCCTGCGTCCAGTGCAGCTTCTGCGCCAGCAGGGCACCGAGCAAGTTCGGATCGGCCTGGTTGTAGATCACCGCCAGCCCCCCCAGCACCACTTCCTTGGCCAGGAAGCCGAACACCAGCGCCACGCTCAGCTGCGGATCAAGGCCGATCGGGGCCAGGACCGGCTGCAGCACTCGACCGAGCTGGCCCGACAGGGAGGCCGCCGAGGCCGGCTCGACCCCCACCGGCAGGTTGTTGAGCCACCACACGGCCACCACACCGATGACGATGAACCGTCGCGCAAAGATCCAGAAGTGGCGCACCTCGGCCCAGGCGCGGCCGAACACCTGGCGTGCCGTCGGAAAGCGGTAGGGGGGCAGTTCCAGCAGCAGCGGCTCGTGGCCGGCGAACCGTTGGCGGAACAGCAGGGCCGTGAGCAACGCCGCGGCGAAGCTGATCACGTAAAGGCTGAAGACCACCAGCCCGGCGCTGCGTGCACTGAACAGCGCGCCAGCCATGAACAGGAACACATTCAGGCGCGCCGAGCAGAGGGAGAAGGGGATGATCAGCATCGTCAACAGGCGCAGCCCCCGACTGCGCATCACCCGCGTGCCCAGGATCGCCGGCACGTTGCAGCCGAACCCCATCAGCGACAGCACGAAGGAGCGGCCGTCGAGCCCCAGCCGTTCCATCAGGGCATCCATCAGAAAGGCCGAGCGCGACAGGTAGCCGCTGTCCTCGACCACGCCCATGGCCAGGAAGAACAGAAAGATCACCGGCAGGAACGCCGCCACGGTGCCGATGCCCTGGTACAGGCCATCGACCACGAAGTGACGCCAGAAGTCGGGCAGAAAGGCCAGGGCCGGCCGCAGCACACCAGAGCCGAAGCCATCGAGTGCCGTTGTCAGCTGCTCCTGGATCGGTGCGCCGATGGCATACACCGCCTGGAACAGCAGCGCCATGGCGAGAAAGAACAGGGGCAGACCCAGCCATGGGTGCAGCAGCACCCGGTCCAGCCGTCGGCTGAGCCGGTCCTGCCATTCGCCCGGCAGTTCCACCGTCTGGCGCAGCACCGCTTCAAGCGCTGCGGGCAGGGCTCCATCCTCCTCCGGCAGGTACTCCACCACGGAGCTGGGGGGTGCACAGGGCGGCCGATCGGGGCCGGTGGCTTCCTGCAGGGCCCGCCGCAGACTCCCCAGCCCGCGGCGGTGCTTGGCACTGATCGGCAGCACCGGCACCCCAAGGGTCCTGGCCAGGCGCTCACAGTCGACCTTGACCCCGAAACGACCCGCCTCATCGGCCATGTTCAGGGCCACCACCAACGGCAGTCCGAGGGCCTTCACCTGCAGGGCCAGCCGCAGCTGCCGATCCACCTGGCTGGCGTTGAGCACCACCACCAGCAGCTGCAGCGGCGTGGTCTCGAGAAAACGTCGCACCACCGCTTCGTCTTCCGACAGACCGCGCAGGTCGTACAGACCCGGCAGATCCACCAGTTCGACCGGATGCCCCTCCCAGGTGACGGTGGCCGCCATCAGATCGACCGTGAGGCCTGGCCAGTTGCCGATATGCGCGTGGTGACCGCTGAGGGCGCTGAAGAGGGTCGACTTGCCGGTGTTGGGCATGCCGAGGAAGGCCACGCGGGCCGAGGCCGTTGCCGTCAGGCCGTGTCCGTGGTGGGCCATTCAGGAGAGGGGGGCGACGAGGATGCGGTGGGCGTCATGGCGTCGCAGCATCAGTTCGGTCATGCCCACCCGCAGGTGCAGCGGCCCACCCCAGCTGGCCTGCCGCAGCAGACGGATCGTCTGCCCGGGCCGGATGCCCAGGGCACACAGCCGCTGCAGCAGCCTCGGCTCGCCCTGCAGATCTACCACGGTGGCCCGTTCACCGGGCCGCAGATCCGTGAGGCATTCCGGCGTGCCTTGGCCGGTGATTGGAAGCGACTGGACCATTCGAAGGGGCTGAACCCCCATCAGTTGCGAATGAATCGCAAGATACACAAGATGGACGCCCATTGCAAGCGATTCTCAATAGCGTCAGCAGTTGCAAGCCCGGGTGCCGGCCCCGGTGATACTGGATGCGGTGGTTGTGGCCCCAGGTCACAACGTCCGTGAGGAAAGGCCGTGCCGGATGTCCCCAGGGGTCACCCCCGGGATGCCCCAGTCGGCCACTGTCCCGCAGCTGTGATGGTCCCCCTGGACCTCAGTCAGAACACTCGCCACCCCCTCCCCCATCCGCGTCCGGCGAGGTACCGGTCCCGCTCCCATGACCCTCTCCCGCTTTCGCCCGCTGCTGCCGGGCCTTCTCGTCCCCCTCGTGCTGCTGGGGTCGACCCCGGCCATGGCCCACCATCTGATGGGTTTCTTCCATCTGCAGCCCGGACCCCTCAGTGGGTTCGTCAGCGGCGTCATGCATCCCCTGCTCGGGCCTGACCACCTGCTGTTCCTGCTGGCCATCGGTGCCGCCAGCTTCGGTCGTTCCCGGCCCCTGGCGTGGGCCCTGGGGCTTCTGGCCACAGGTCTGCTCGGCAGTGCCCTGGGTCTGGTGGTGCCCGGTCTGCCGTTCGCAGAGGTCTGGGTCGCCCTTTCGCTGGTGCTGCTCGGGCTTGTCATCGCCGGTCGCTGTTCCGCGCTCCTCCTGCTTCCTGCCATCGCCGTCCATGGCTATGCGCTCAGCGGTGCCGTCATTGGCTGGGAGCCCACCCCTGTGAGCTTCTACCTGCTCGGGCTGCTCCTCAGCCAGGGGGCGCTGCTCACCCTTTCCCTTGGTCTTCTGCGTCGCTGGAGCGATACGGCGGGCACCGGTCGGTCAGTGCTGCTCAGCGGACTGCTCATCGGCAGTGGCCTGGCCTTCGCCTGGACCAGCCTGGTGCCCTGAGGTCCCGGGGGGCCGGCGGTCGGCGGTCGGCGGTCACGCTCGACGGCCGACCAGCTGCACCGTGGCACTCAGACCCCTGTGGGCTGGTCCCTCGCTGATCTCTCGGCAGCCCTCCTGCCAGTGCAGCAGCTCCAGCCCCTGCGCATCGATCAGCAGATCGGCTGGATCCACCAGCAGGTCCAGGACCTGAGGGCCTCCACTTGAGCGGCCGAGCTGCAGCGGGGTGTAAGCCTCGAGGATCAGCAAGCCACCCGGTCTGCAGGCCGCCACCATCCGGGGTATCACCTCCGCCCTCAGGACCCGCGGAATCTGCATCCAGATCGCCACCAACAGGTCCACACTCTCTGGTTCCGGCCGATAGTCCGCCAGGTCCCCGCAGATGGTCTCCACTGCCAGTCCCTCCGCCGCCGCCAATGTTCGGGCGGTCGCCAGGCCATTGCTGCTCAGATCCTGCACGATCACCCGATGGCCCAGGCGGGCCAGGTGCAAAGCATTGCGTCCCTGGCCCTCCGCCAGGCAGAGGGCCGTCCCTGGCGGCAGCCCTGCCACCTGCTGGGCCAGAAACGTGTTCGCTTCAGCGCCATAGACCAGTTCGGACCCTGCAAACCGCGCTTCCCAGAACTCCAGCGGTGTCGTCAGAGGAGACAGGGGGGGCTGGGCCATGGCAGCGAACGCTCTGCTCGAGTGGGTGGACGCTGGTCACCATCGCACTGATACAGCCGACGCCTGACTGGGCCTTCCTGTCCTGTCCCCTGCGTGGTTGCTTTGGCTTCTGCGGCTGCATCCCCATCCCAGACCCTCGTTGCCAACCTGATCGCCCTGCTGCAGCAGGGCACCGCCCCCTGGCGTCAACCCTGGGGGGAGGGCCAGTCCCAGCACGTCAATCTCTTCACCGGTCGCCCCTACCGCGGTGGCAATCCCCTGCTGCTCACCCTCGGTCAGCACCAACGGGGGGTATCCGACCCCTACTGGTGTGGTTACGGCGAGGCGCGACGCCATGGGCTCATGCCCCGTCGCGGCTGCAAGGCCGTCATCATCCTCAAGCCCGTAGTCCTCAACGAGTCAAACGACTCCACCGACCCCCCCAGTGACCGCCCGCCAAGGCGGGCGATCTTTCGCACCGTACCGGTGTTCAACGTCGCAGATCTGGTCGGCAATGCATTGCCTTCCATCCTTGACCAACGACGTTCAGCGGCTGCTGCCCAGCAACGCTCCACTCCCGAACGTCTCGAGCGGGCCGAACAGGTTCTCAATGCCTGGCCTGTTCCCTGTCGCCATGGCGGAACTCAGGCGGCGTATGACCCTGCAGCTGATTGCATCCTGCTGCCGTGCCGTGATCAGTTCAACAATGCGGCAGGCTATTACGCCACCTGGGCCCATGAAGCTGTCCATTCCACCGGCCATCGCAGCCGTCTAAACCGTGACATGGCCGGTAATTTCGGTTCCG
The DNA here is from genome assembly GCA_945861105.1 of Synechococcus sp. UW140. Taxonomy (GTDB): domain Bacteria; phylum Cyanobacteriota; class Cyanobacteriia; order PCC-6307; family Cyanobiaceae; genus CAIQIA01. The sequence goes on along the minus strand of CAMASU010000153.1, from coordinate 684 downwards.
ATCAATACGCCCGTGAGGAGTTGATCGCCGAACTGGGTGCCGTACTGATTGGCACTCGATTGGAAATCGGCTGTGATCTCAGTAACCATGCCGCTTATCTCGACCACTGGATCCGTCTGCTCAAGGAACAGCCGGGGATTCTCATCCCTGTTCTGCAGCAGGCACGTCAATCGGCAGACTTGATCATTCCAGATCACGCATCTGATGACGTGGCAGGCCAGGCGCAAAGCACCGGTGATGGTCGGCGGACAATCCGCCAGGAACCACAGGCGGTACTGACCTCCAATCCGATCACAGACTGATCCTCACTGGCTCGTTGTTGCTCAAGCCACTGCACAGCTTCGGCCCACGCTTCGTCATGGGAGCTGTAGGTGCCATCCAGCTGGCCATGGGGTTCACAGCCAGCATCAATGAGCCTGTACTCGCGGCTGAAGACGGCGTGGACCATCGCGTCGATCACAGGAAGGACCACTCTGTCAACTGGCATCAGCCCTGTCTGTCGCAATGGCGACGTCAGCCTGTCGCTGGTTTAACCCAATAAAAAAGGCCATCCCAGACACGGGATGGCCATCATCGAAACAAACAGAATGTTTTACCTGGCATTGAGCTATTTTCACAGGGGGCTGCCCCCCAACTATCGTCGCCGCTGCAGCGTTTCACCTCCGAGTTCGAGATGGATCGGTG
>CAMASU010000152.1 GCA_945861105.1 Synechococcus sp. UW140 | reverse complement strand
GGCGGGCTTCGGTGTCCTGGCCCACGGCGACGACCACGGCCACCGCAGTGCCCGAAACCACGGTGGTGCCTGCGTACACCATCGAGCTGCGGTCGGCCAGGGCTGCTGCATCGCAGGCGTCCCTGCCCTTGGCGACAGGAAAGGATTCGCCGGTGAGGGTCGCCTCGTCCACCTGCAGACCCGTGGAGTCGAGGATGCGGGCGTCGGCCGGAACCACCTCTCCCGCCTCGAGTACAACCACGTCACCGACCACCAGCCGCTGGGAGTCCAGCCGTTCGACCTTGCCGTGACGCTTCACCCAGGCCGGAGCAGCGCTGCGCTGCTGCAGGGCCGCGACCGCCTGTTCCACCCGCCGCCGCTGGCTGGCGCCGATCACGGCGTTGAACCCCAGCACCCCCAGGATCAGCGCCGCATCCACGGGGGAAGACACAAGGGCCGACAGGGCGGCGCCGGTGGTCAACACCGGCACCAGGGGGTTGTCGAACTCGTCCCTCAGCAACCGGACGAGATCCCCCCAGAACGGATGCTGAACCTGGGGGTCGGTGGCCTCAGGGCGGGAAGCACCGCCATGGCCACTGGCATCAACGCCCAGGCGTTGCAGCACCTCATCCACATCCAGGGCATGCCAGGGGACGGTGTCAGCAGGGGCCTGGGGCGGGCGGTTGTCGAGGGTTCCAGCCAGCCGCAGGGCATTGCCCATCGCGATCAGGGCGAGCAGATGGGACGACTGGTTCACCGCCGCGACAGTGTCGCGATCCACGCCGTCAAGGCAGAGGGCGAGGCCCACCACCACCTCGAGCAGCGAGAGCTGGACGCACTGATCGGCACAACTCCGGGCCGCCGCACAGGCGGACAGCAGCAGCCAGGGTGGTGACCTGCCCTGCACCACCACAGCAACACCCAGGTCTGCGACCGCAAGGGCGGGCAGATCGGGCCCTGCCAGCACGAGCACGGCGTGGCCCTCGGCCTGCAGTGAACGCACCGTCGCGATGGAGCCCTCTGCTGGGTCGGCCGCCAGCACCAGCCGCAGGCCCGCCGCCCGGGCGGCCACCTCCAGATCTGCCGCCGCTGAAGCGCTGAACAGGCTGGGGTCGATGAGCACACAGTCGATGCGATCGAGCCGCTCAAGGGCAGCGGAGTCGAGCACAAGCGCGCCCATGGCGGCCAGGCGGCGACCGATCTCCACCGAGAACACGCGCCGCCCGAGCACCGCTGGCCTTGGCAGACCCGACAAGACGGCGGCGGCGGCCCCCTCCAGATCCTGGGTGGCGGCGACGGCAAACCCGAAGGCCCCCAGGGTGGCCAGCGAGGCCTGCCGCGCGTAGCGGTCGATCACGCCATCGGGGAGGGGCAGGGGCCGCTCGCCCGGGTCCATGGTGGGTTCACGGTGGTGGGTGGAATCAGCGCAGCGCCGGAACTGCAGCAGCTGGGCCTGCTCGATCAGGCTCACGAGGGGTCCCGCCAGGCCCTGCAGCAGCGCCAGGTCAACGCCTTCGCCAAAGCGCAGGATCAGCGCGAGCGAGTCGGCTCCCAGGACCTGCTCGAAACGCTGCCGCAGGCCGGGAACACAGTCCACGGTCCGCAGCAGCATCGCCAGAACGAACCCCGGGCGCTCGGCACGGAAGGGGCGTCGGATGGCAAGACCGATGGCGACACCCAGCAGTTGCGAGCCAATCTCGGCCTGGGACCGCAGCAGCGGCTCGAGGCCCGCGTGGCCATCACAATGGACACGGCCATGGCCGCCCCAGACGTGCCGACCACGGTGACCGTGGGATGCATCCATTCAGCTGGAGTCGAACCGGGGCACATCCACAGTCTTGACCGGCTGCGTCAGCACGCCACAGGCCAGCAGGATGACCGCAAGCCAGACGGGGTAGATCTGCGGCAGCCCCGCGATCGCCAGCGCAGCCTCAAGGGAGGTGGAAGGGATGGCGATGTCGACGGCGGCGTCAACAGAGAGGCCGATCTCGGCTTCACGCAGGGCGGCAGCATCATGGGGTCCATCGCCCAGGAAGCCGACCACGCGATGCTGACGATTCTGTGTTGAGCCTGACGGGGTTTCTCCAGAGCTCCCCGCGGCGATGCCCATCCGTCTCGTCTACTTGTATACATTACGAGCACCTGCCAGGCTTCGATGGTGGCCAAGCGTTGTTCCTCCAGTCGCGAGGGCAAGGTGCTGCTCTCCTGCTGGATCAGCGAAGAGCTGCGGATGGAGCTGGATCGGGTCTGGGCCGCCAAGGGCCTGCGACCCCACGGACGCACCCAGAAGGGCATGGACGAGATGATCGCCGCCTACCTGGCGGCCCAGCAGGAGCGCTGAGGCGATGGGCGGCAGCCACCACGACCACTCCGGCAGCGCCTTCCGGTGGAGCATCGCGCTCAACAGCGGCCTGACGGCGCTGCAGCTGGCCATCGGTTTTGGGTTCGGCTCCCTGGCCCTCATCGGCGATGCCCTGCATAACCTCGGCGATGTGGTGGGACTGGTCCTGGGCTGGGGCGCCGATCGGCTCAGCCGCCGGCCGGCCCGCGGGCGCTTCACCTACGGCTACGGCCGCAGCACCCAGATGGCCTCGCTGATCAATGGCCTGCTGATCTTTGCGGCCGGCGCCGTGGTGGTGGTCGAAGGAATTCAGCGCCTGTTCCAGCCGGTGCCGCTGCTGGCCGCTCCGGTGGCCTGGGCAGCGGCGGCCGGGATCGCCATCAACCTGCTCTCAGCCCGGTTGTTCGGCCACGACCACCACCACGACCTCAACCAGCGGGCCGCAGTGCTGCACCTGCTCACGGATGCGGCCGTCTCGGTGGCGGTGCTGGTCAGCGCCCTCGTGGTGGGGGCCACCGGTTGGCTGTGGCTTGATGCCACCGCGGCCATCGGCGTCGGCACCGCAGTCAGCTGGAGCGCCCTCGGCCTGCTGCGCGAAGCGGTCGCCCTGAACCTGGATGCCGCACCGCGCCATGTCGATCTGGACCAGGTGGAACAGGCCCTGGCCTCTCTGCCCGCCGTGCTGATGGTGGAAGAACTGCACGTCTGGAGCCTGAGCACCTCCCGCACCGCGCTCACCGCCCACGTGGTGATCGATCCGCTGCAGCTGGCCTCGGAAGCCCTGAGCCCCGATGAGCTGCTGACCCTCGCCCGGGGGAGGCTGGCCGCCCTTGGCATCCGCAAGAGCACCTTGCAGCTGGAGAGTGAGGCGATCCGCTCCATCAGCGAGAAGCCGCGAGAGCGGTTCATTTCTGACTGAAGCAAGCTGTTGGTCGAACAGAGGTGACGGATCACCCCCATGGAGTTCGGCTCGCCCCGCTCGTACATGCTCCTGTCGGTGGCCGCTGCGGTGGCCACGATCGGCCTCAAGACCTGGGCCTGGCGGCTCACCGGCTCGGTGGGACTGCTCTCCGACGCGATGGAGTCGGGGGTGAACCTGGTGGCAGCGCTTGGGGCCTTCTGGGCGCTCACACTGGCAGCCAAACCGGCCGATCGCCGCCATCACTACGGGCATTTCAAGGCCGAATACTTTTCCAGCGGCCTGGAGAGTGTGTTGATCGTGGTGGCCGCGCTGGCGATCATTCATGCCGCCACCGGCCGACTGCAGGAGCCCCAGCCGCTGGAGCAGCTCGGCATCGGCCTTACCATCTCCCTGCTGGCAAGCGCACTCAATGGCCTGGTGGCCTGGGTGCTGCTCAAAGCCGCCAAGCGCTTTCATTCGATCACGCTGCGGGCCGATGCCCAGCACCTGCTGACTGACGTCTGGACCTCCACGGGCGTTGTCCTGGGGATCGGCTTGGTGAAGCTGACGGGATGGACGATTCTCGATCCACTGATCGCGATCGCAGTGGCGATCAACATCATCGTCACTGGCTGGACGTTGTTTCACGAGACCGCCTCCGCCCTGCTGGACCGCTCCCTACCAGAAGACGAGCATCAACGGCTGGAGCAGCTGCTGGCGGCCAGGACGACAGACGAGATTCGTTTTCACGCACTGCGCACCCGGGTCGCCGGTTCGCGGCGGTTCGTGTCGCTGCATGTGCTGGTTCCCGGTCACTGGAGCGTGCAGCGGGGGCACGACCTGTGCGAACAGCTGGAGCAGGAGATTGCCACGGCACTCACGCGCACCCATGTGCTCACCCATCTTGAGCCGATCGAGGATCCCACGTCGTGGGATGACCAGAACTTCCGCTGGGAGCAGGGTTGAGTCTCGGCAACCCTTGCCTTCACCGGACAGCCGCCCTCAGTCCTGAATCCCATTTTTCTGCATGGCGCCAACGCCCTGCTGGTGCCGCTTGCCTGGCTGACGGGCTTGCTGGTCTATTCCGCCTACGACGGACGGTTCGGGCGACTGCCGTTCACGCTCCCCGGTGAGTGGATCGACCGTCATGGAACGGTGGGGGTGCTGCTCTGGCCGATCGCGCTGCTGTTCGGCCTCTACGCCCTCACCGCCGGACGGCCCCGGCTGCGGCAAGCTGATGGACGAAGACTGGCTGCGGGACGGCCGGTTGCAGCACGCGGTCTACAGCGTTCACCTGCGCGCCGGAGATCTGCCCGGTCAGTGGTTCGGTCAGATTCGTCGATCCTTGAAGGGTCAGACGCCCGGGGCTTGTCCGATGGTCACCGCCACTGAGGGGGGCGATGCCTCCGTTGCATTCCCGGAGGTTGCCGATTCCTGACGAAGCGAGGGGGGTGCCGTGGTGATCAGACCGATGGAGCGGTCGCCAGTTAGCAAGTCCGACAGAGTCGTGACTTTCATTGAGCAGGTCCACGAATCAATGGCCTTTCCTGGTTTCAACGAATCCTCATCATCTGGGGCGACCAGAACACGACGAGCCGATGACCAATGCAGATCGTGAGTCACAGTTGTTTCCAGGCGCCACGATTCGTACGTCGGAGGTGATGGATGAGCAGCGGCCCTTGAACACGGCCGTTAAAAACTGCTGACGGTCTGGCCGGCAAAGCGGCCGTCGTAGTGCTCATTGCCCTCCAGCCGCTGGAACACAAACTGACAGATCGGCAGACCGGGCGTGATCGCCAGTGGCGCGGGGCCGAAATTGCTCATCTCCAGCACCTGCTGGCTGTCGATGCCGGGCCCCATGAAGGGAGCACTGATGTGCACCATCAGCCCCAGCCTGGCAAAGCGGCTGCGACCTTCGAGCCAACCGCACAGCCCGGGTCCCAGCCGCAGCCGCTCGTGGGTGATGCCCAGGACGGTTTCACCAGGCATGATCAGGATCTGGTCGCCGAGGCT
>CAMASU010000151.1 GCA_945861105.1 Synechococcus sp. UW140 | reverse complement strand
ATGCCGGCGACGGCAACCTGCATCCGCTCATCCTTTACGACGGCAGTGAGGTTGGAGTGGCCGACCGGGTGAAGGACCTGGCCGCCGCCATTCTCGAGCTCTGCATCGAGGCCGGTGGCAGCATCACCGGCGAGCACGGGGTCGGTGCCGATAAGCGCTGCTACCTGGACCGGATGTACGCCCCTGCTGATCTGGCCATGATGCAGCGGGTGCGTTCGGCCTTCGATGCCCAGGGCCTGGCCAACCCGGGCAAGCTCTTTCCCACCCCACAGACCTGCGGTGAAGCCCTGGCCCGCCGCCGCGAGCTGGCCGTGCCCGAATCGCTGGCGCCGGTCCTCTGATCGGTCTGCGCGCGTCTTGCCTTGCCTGGAGGGGCGTTATAGGGTGCCGCGAGCATCGATCCCAGTGTGTTCGCTGACCCTCAGGTGTACATGGCGGAGAGCATCTTCACGAAGCTCACCCCCGAGCGTCAGCTCAACGTGTTCCGCACGATCCAGGAGGGCATCGAGAGCCATCCACCGCGACCGCAGGCCACGTTCATCAACGTCTGCATGGCCTACGCCGCCGAGCAGTTTCTGCTTGATGCCGCCCGGGAAGGACGGCTGGACCACGCCAAGGTGACGGCGCTGCAGCAGCACGTCGATGACGCCGGTGGGGTGCTGTGCCACGGCCTCTCGAGCCAAGGGGCCAATTCCGTCGCAGAGTTCCGCGAGATCACCTTCGGTCGCCTGGAGCGGGTGCTCCCTCCCGATGTGCAGGCCTCGGCCCTGCAGGCCCTCAACGCCCGCCTGAGGCAACAGCCCCCCCACACCATTGACGAGCTCTTTAGCGGGGTGCGTCAGTTCCTTGAACCCACCTTCGGCCAGACGGCCTCAGGCTCCAGCAGCCTGGCCGACCTCGATGGTTCGATGCAGCGGCGTCTGTTCGACACCATGGCGGCCGGAGCCGCTGATCCCCGTGGTCTGGTGGCCCAGCCCAATGTCGTCGCGGCCCTCGTGGCCGAGCGGGCCGTCGTCCAGGCCGCCCGGCTCGGTCAGCTCCAGGAGGGACAGCTGATCGACCTTGAGCGCAGCATCGATGCCGCCGGTGGTGAGATCGCCCCTGGCCTGCGCTCCAAGGGCCCCGGTTCGGTGGCCACCTTCCGGTCGTCCCTGTTCGGCTGGGTTTCCGACAACCTGCCGGTGCGGGTCCAGCCGGCGGCCCTGTGGACCCTCAATGCCCTGCTGGCCCACCGGGCCCCCGCCGGTCTGGAGGATGTCTTTACCGGTGGGAGCGAGTTTCTCGAGCCCCTGCAGCGCCAGGGGCCCTTCCAGGGGCTCAGGCTTGAGCGTCAGATCCGAGTGTTCGAGACGCTGCGCGACAGCTTCCACAGCCGACCGGCCCTGCACAGCCAGCGCTTCAGTGACACCTTCGCAGCGGTGGTGAGGGTGCTTGACCTGGAGCAGGAGGTGGTGGGGGCTCCAGGGGCGGGTCAGCCCTTCGTGGAGCAGGTCGCTCGGCTTGACAAGGCCCTCGAGGCCACCGGCCGCCTTCTGGTCACCGATGACGAGGCCGCCTCCGCCGACAGCCTCCACGCCTTCTGCACCGGTCCCCTCGACCGCATCCGCAGCGGGCTGCCGCCGGAGCTCTCCCAGGCCTGCTTCGCAGCCCTCAATTCGCGGCTGGCCACGGCCCAGCCGCCCCATACCGGCACCCGCGAGATGGTGGCTTCCGCGTCCACTTTCCTGGAGCCGGTGCTCAAGAGCCTCGATCTGCAGGCCGACCGGGCCGGCACCGATCTGCCGGAGCCCTCCCCGCTGAGTGACGGCCAGCGGGCTGTGGCCGTTCCCATCCAGCCGCCGGCTGCCCCCACACCGGTGGTGGCGCCTGAACCTGCTGTTGCCTCCTCACCGGTCGTCGCCCCCACACCCACGGTTGCCCCTACTCCGGTGGTCGCTCCTACTCCGGTGGTCGCTCCCACTCCGGTGGTTGCCCCTACACCGGAAGTTGCTCCCGCCTCGGTGGTCGCTCCCGCCCCGGTTGTTGCTGAGGAGCCCGTGGTGTCCCCTGAACCGGTGGTGGCGACGCCTCCGGTGGCGGTGCTCGTGCCCGAACCGGAGTCGGCCCCGGCCCCGGCGCCGGCATTCAGCGTGCCGACCCTCGCCGACCGGGTCGAGGCCACCGTCGAATCTGCCGACACCACCGTGGTGCGGCTCGACGAGCCCTCCTCGGAGGCCATCGAGGTTCCCGTTCGCGACACCGTGATTGCGGCGCCTGTGGTGGTTCCGGCGCCTGTGGTGGAACCGGAGCCCGTGGAGGAGGAGGCCGACCGCCCCCAGGCAGGGCCGTCCCTCGGCCTCATCGATGACTTTTCCGGTGGCACCCTGCAGCCCGCCCGTCGGGAGGAGGCTGCAGAGGACGGAACCGACCAGGACTCGCCGGAGCCGACGGAGCCCGCCCGCCGGCGCTTCCGCATCCGTTTCAACTTCCTCTTCCTGCTCGCCCTGCCGGCCGGTGGTCTGGCGGCGTATCACGTCACCCAGCAACTCTCCCGCGGCACCCAGCGGCCCAGCCCGTCCCCCACGGTCGCTGATCTGCCTGCCACCCCGGTGGTTCCGGTGACTCCTGGTCCTGTGGCAGTGCCCGTCCCTGCCTCCGCATCGGTGCCCACCACAGCCAAGGCTCAGGACGTGCCGCCCCCGCCCCCGGCTGACGACAGCCTCGAACTGCTCACCACCCCCCTGCCGGATCTGCCGACCCCCATTGCGATGCCTTCGTTCGTCGCGCCCCCCCGACCGGTTGCGACCACCCCGGTGACAGTGCCCCCAGGACCCGCCGCTCCAGTCCCCGCTGCCGCTGCTCCGGCCCCCGCACCTGCCGCTTCGGTCCCCGCTGCCGCTGCTCCGGTCCCGTCGGCCCCGGCTCCGGCCGTCATGCCACAGACGGTTCAGCTCTCGATGGACCCCAGCGGTCGCGTCGCCATCGGTGGGGATGCGGCCGATCCAGCTGTCCGGCGCCACGCCCAGCAATGGGCGATGCAGCAATCCCCCCCACCGGCCGGCCTTGAGGCCGTGGCCATCAGTCGCCTCGAACCTCCGGCCGTGGTTCCCGCCGCCCGTGCCGCCGTCCAGGCCCCGCGGCCGGTCGAGACCGCAGCCGATCCCTACGTCGACCTGCCCGAGGGCCTGCGCGAACCGCTGCGGCAGCAGGTCCAGAGCCTGCTGGTGAGTGAACGGCTTGAACGACGGCTGCGGGTGCTGCCTGCGGGCAGCGTGACCCTCAGTTCACCTGTGGCGGCTGCCCGTCGTGTGGAACACATCCCCGTGGTGATGTTCACCGACGGCCAGATCGTGCTGCTGAAGCCCCCCAGCGACTCGAGTCTGATGGCGTCGATTCAGGCCTGGGCCGATGCCCAGCCCCTTCCTCCCGAAGGGTTCGTGAGCCCGGTGGTCCTCTCCTTCCAGCCGCGGGCCTGACCGCTCACTCCTCCGGATCCTCCTCGGGTTCGTCGGCCAGCTCCACCACCACCGGGGCATGGTCACTCGGGCGTTCCCTGCCCCGCTCGTCGCGGTCGATCCGGCATCCCAGGGCCCGCTGCTGCAGCAGGGGGCAGAGGTACACGTGATCAATGCGCCAGCCGCGGTCCCGCGGCCAGCCACCACTGCGGTAGTCCCACCAGCTCCAGTGGCCAGTCGCCGACGCGAACAGGCGGAAGGCATCCTGCAGGTCGTCCCCCAGGCAGGCCCTCAGGGCTTCCCGTTCGGCGGCACTGGCCATGATGCCGCCCTCCAGTCGGGCCGGATCGTGGATGTCCCTCGCTTCGGGGGCAATGTTGAAATCCCCCAGCACACACAGGGGTTCGCCCTGGGAGCGCTGCACGTCGAGGTATCGGCGCAGGCAGCCAAGCCAGGCCAGCTTGTAGCCGTATTTGTCTGACTCCAGGGCCGATCCATTGGGCACATAGAGGTCCACGACCCGCACCCCCTCGACCCAGGCGCTGATCACCCGCCGCTGCTCCCCGAGGGCTTCGGCCTCGGCATCCCCGGGCAGCAGGGCCGTGAATCCCACGCGCACGTCCTCCAGATCATGGGGGCTGAGCAGCGCGACGCCGTTGTAGGTCTTCTGGCCACTCACTGCGGCCTGGTAGCCCAGGGCCTCGAGGGGGCCATGGGGAAACTCTCCGTCAGGCACCTTGGTCTCCTGCAGGCCCACCACATCCGGCCGTGACTGGTCCAGCCAGGCCAGCAGGTGCTCCTGGCGGCTGCGGATCGAGTTGACATTCCAGGTGGCGATGCGCACGGTCTGGGTCTCCTAAACTGCGCGGGCTTCATGAGGGGGATCATGCACCAGGCCCGACGGATGGCAGCCCCGCTCTTCGGTGCACTGCTGCTCTGGCCAGCCCTGGCCGCCACGGCCCTGCGGGCCGCACCGGCCACCCCCCAGGAGAGCCCGGCGCAACGCAGCTTCAGCGATTACTCCCCCAGCCAGCAGGACAAGCGCAGCCTGCTGGATGTGGCCAATCCCCTTGAGCTGATGAACCGCCTGCGCAACCTCAACAGCATGGAGAACGCCACCAGTCCCGGCGATGCCGTCGACCGGGCCCTGAAGCAGTTTGACCAGCCCGGCGGCACCCGCCCCTCAGCGCCCGTCAGGCCGGTTGCCCCCTGACCCCGGCGCAGGGGCGGCGGCCGGGGCCCGGCGCAGATCGTCGAGGGACCAGGCGCTGGCCACCCTGTCGAGCACGGGGCGTGCCAGGCCGGGGCTCACCTGCCGTCCTTCGGCCAGAAGCCGCCGCGCCTCCTCCCCTGCCCCCTGTTGCTGCTTGAGCAGGGCCAGGGCCAGCAGGGGCCGTGGGTCGTCGGGATGGCTGCTGTTCTGCTCCCGCAGGAGCTGTTCGGCTTCAGCCCCCTTGCCCCGCTGCTGCAGCAGATCGGCCAACAGCAGGGCCAGGGGCAGGGATGACGGCTGACCCTTGCGGGCCGTGAGGGCCTGGCGCAGTTCGCTCTCGGCCTGGTCCCCGTCCCCCCGCGCCAGCCGCAGCCGCGTCAGATCCCGGAGGGCGGTGACGTCGTGGGGGTGGCGGTTGAGCACCAGTCGCAGCTCCCGTTCTGCACCCTTGCGGTCGTTCGCCTGGGCGCGCAGGTCAGCCAGCAACAGCCGCAGGCCGGGCCGGTCGGGCTCGCGGTCGGCGAGGGTTTCGAGCAGATCGGTGGCGCCATCGCGGTCCCCGAGGGCAAGCCGCAGCCGCAGCAGTTGCTGCTGTTCCACCGGCGTGGCCCGGCCGGTGCGTTGACGCCCCTCCAGGGAGGCCCGGCG
>CAMASU010000150.1 GCA_945861105.1 Synechococcus sp. UW140 | reverse complement strand
TGGAACTTAGGCAGCAGGGCGATGCGCATCCATCAGCCCAGCACGCCGCCGGAGCTTCCCCAGGAGGCCTCCGCCCCCGATGCGGCCACTCGTGGCAACCGTGCGGGCCGGGCAGCCGCCGCCCGGTTACGCCAGCAGGCCGCCAGCTTGCAGAACCGCAACGTGCCCCGCTGGCTGAGGCGCCTCGGGGCGAGCCTGATGATCGGGGGCCAGGCGGTGAGCGCCATCGCCCGGCTGCGCATCGGTCGCCAGGACCTGACCCAGGAACTGCTGGAGGCTGGCCCCGGCAGCTTCCTGATCGTGCTGGTCACGGCCCTGGCGGCCGGCACCGTGTTCAACATCCAGGTGGCAGCGGAGCTCTCCAAGCAGGGCGCCAGCGCTGCCATCGGCGGCCTGCTGGCCCTGGGCCTCTCCAGGGAGATCGCCCCCCTGCTCACCGCCACCCTGCTTACGGGCAAGGTGGCCACGGCCTACGCCGCCCAGCTGGGCACGATGAAGGTCACCGAACAAATCGATGCCATCACCATGCTGCGCACCGACCCGGTGGAGTACCTGGTGGTGCCGAGGGTGCTGGCGTTGGTGATCATGGCGCCGGTGCAGTGCCTGGTGTTCTTCCTGCTGGCCATCTGGTCGGGACAGGTGAGCAGCACCCTGCTCTACGGCCTGCCCCCGGCGGTGTTCTGGAACTCGGTGCGGACCTGGATGGAACCCAGCGACGTGCCCTCGATGCTGATCAAGGCCCTGGTATTCGGCCTACTGATCTCCGTGCTGGCCTGCGGTTGGGGGCTCACCACCCGGGGTGGCCCGAAGGAAGTGGGATCCAGCACCACGGGGGCGGTGGTGATGATCCTGATGGCCGTGGCCTTGATGGATGTGGTGCTCACCCAGATCCTCTTCGGGGCCTGATCCAGGCCGGCATGCGGCTCTGTTTCGCTCCTGGGAAGGCAAGCTGGTTCGATGACCAATCCCACCAACAGCAACAACCCGCCCGGGTCATCCAGCGCCGCCGAGGCCAGCTCCCCAGGGAGTGTGAGCCTGGCGCCGAGCTTCGTTGTGCCCCTAGGCGTGAGCCTGCTCGGGGCCCTCTGCCTGCCGCTGCAGCCCAGCTGGGGTGGCTTCCGCTGGCTGGCCCTGGTGCTGGTGCTGTTCGGTGGCTTCCTGCTCCTGCAGGCTCGCCTGCTGCGGCTCGAATTCAACGATGACGCCCTGTTGGTGTGGCGGGGAGAAACAGAAATCCGCCGCTTCCCCTATGCCACCTGGCTGAGCTGGCGGGTGTTCTGGCCGGGACTGCCGGTGCTGTTGTATTTCCGTGAGGAGCGCAGCATTCATTTGCTGCCGGTGCTGTTCGACCCGACCGTTCTCAGGGAGCAGCTGGAGCGGCACCTGGCCCATCTGGCACCCACACCAGCCCCATGACCCCCTACCCCGACAGCGACCCCGCCGCGGGCCCCCTTCCTGAAGCCGTTGACGGCCCCCAGGACGCGCCGGGGTCCCGCCAGGAGACCGGTGCCGCCAGCCCGGACTCGGCAGCACCGCTGCCTTTGGAGCAACCCGGGGGCACCCCCCATCCCCCGGCCACTTCGGCTGGGTCGGCGGCCACCGCAGCCAGCCTGCTGGAGCTGGCCCTCACCGAGCTGCAGGGTCGCCGCGCCGGCTTGCTGGCCGAAATCGCCGGCCTCGAACAGCAGCGCGATCGCATCCGCCAGGAGATCGGTGCCCATGCCATCGGCCAGTCGGAACTGATCGCCAACCGGGTGAAGGGCTTCCAGTCCTACCTGGTGGGGGCCCTGCAGGATCTCGCCGCAGCGGCGGAGCAGGCCGAACTGGTGGTGGCTCCGCTGGTGGTGCAGCCTTCCCCCCTCGACCAGGCGGCGACGGCTGCGGAGACCGTGTCGGCACCCGCCGTGGCCGGGCAGTTCAGCCAGGACGACGACCTGATCCGCGGGGCCCTGGCCCGCTACGGCGGCCAGCCGGATTTTTATGCCGATCCCTGGAAGCTGCGGCGCACCCTGGAGCCGGCCGGTGCAGCCCTGCTGGAGGAATGGTTCCTGAACCAGGGCGGCCGTGGGGCCCAGCCCAGCGGCGGCAGCCGCAACCGCAACGTGCTGGTGGCGGCGGCGGCGATCGCGGTGCTCGGGGAGCTCTACGGCGACCGCTTCCAGACCCTGGTGCTGGCCGGCCAACCGGAACGGCTGGGGGAATGGCGTCGGGGCCTGCAGGATTGCCTCGGCCTTGAGCGGGAGGATTTCGGCCCCACCAGCGGCATCGTGCTGTTCGAGCGGGCCGAGGCCCTGATCGAGCGGGCCGACCGGCTGGAAGAACGGGGGGAACTCCCCTTCATCGTGGTGGATGCGGGCGAGGCCGCCGTGGCCGTGCCGGTGCTGCAGTTCCCCCTCTGGCTGGCTTTTGCCGCCACCCCCGGGGAGATTGCCAGCGAGGAGGATCTCTACTGAGGCCGCTGCGCCCCTCCTACCCCCCGCTTGCGCCCCTGATGCCCCCGCTGCCCCCCCTTGCCCTGCTGCTCACGGGCTACCTGCTCGGATCCATCCCCAGCGGCTGGCTGGCCGCCCGCTGGCTGGCCGGCGTGGACATCCGCCAGGAAGGATCCGGATCCACCGGTGCCACCAACGTCCTGCGGGTGGTGGGCAAGGGAGCGGCCCTGGCGGTGTTCCTGGTGGATGTGTTCAAGGGCACCGCGGCGGTGCTGCTCGCCAAGGCGGTGCTGGAACCGCTCAGCGGCGGCCCCGGGAGCTGGGGGGTGGACGGCTGGGTGGTGGCCGCCGGACTAGCGGCCCTGGCGGGTCACATCTGGCCGGTGTGGCTCGGCTGGAGGGGCGGCAAGGCTGTGGCCACGGGTCTGGGGATGCTGCTGGGCCTGGCCTGGCCGGTGGGCCTGGCCTGCTTTGGCATCTTTCTCAGCGTGCTGAGCCTGAGCCGCATCGTGTCGCTCTCGAGCGTGGTGGCAGCCCTCTCCCTACCTCTGCTGATGCTGGGCTGGTTCGGCAACGGTGGCCTGCGGCCCGCCTACCTCGCCCTGGCGGTGATCACCACGCTGCTGGTGGTGTGGCGGCACCGCGCCAATCTGCAACGACTGCTGGAGGGCACGGAGCCACGCCTGGGGCAGGCCAAGGGCGACCCCAGCTAGGCGAGCTCCCGGCTGCGGGCGGCGGCGGCCAGCACCGCCTCGATCAGGGCCGACCGCAATCCGGCCCTCTCCAGCTCCCGCAGCCCGGCGATCGTGGTGCCGCCAGGGCTGCTCACCATGTCCTTGAGCTGGCCGGGATGGAGCTCCCGCTCGTGCAGCAGGGCCGCGGTACCCGCCAGGGTGCGATGGGCCAGGTGCTGGGCCTGCAGCCGCGGCAGGCCCGCCGCCACCGCCCCATCGGCCAGGGCCTCGGCCACCAGGGCCACGAAGGCCGGGCCGGAGGAGGTGAGGGCCAGGAAGGCATCGAGCTGGCCCTCGGGGAGTTCCATCACTTCCCCCACCCGGGCGAACAGTCCCCGCACCCACTCCCGGCGCCGAGAGTCGACCCCCTGGCCCCAGGCCAGGCCGGTGAGGCCGGAGCGGACCAGACAGGGGGTGTTGGGCACCGCCCGCACACAGGCCCTCCCAGGGAAGAGGGCTTCCAGGCGCTCCAGCCTGACTCCCGCCAACACCGAGAGCAGCAGGGGCCGCTCCAAGGGGGACTCCCCGAGCGGGCCAGGGTGTTCCGGAAGATCTCCGGGCGGGCGGGCTGCGGCCGCCACCGCCTCCAGCTGTTGGGGCTTTACGGCCAGCAGCACCGTGGAGCAGCCCCAGGCCGCCACGGGATTGGTGCTCACCACCAAACCATGGGCCTCGGCGAGCTGCCGGGCGGAGGCCTCGCTCGCCACGGCGGCCCGCACGGCCACGGGGGCAATCACCCCATCGCTGATCAGGGGAAGAAGCAGGGCCTGGGCCATCCGGCCAAAGCCCACGATGCCGAAGGAGCAGGGCGCAGAAGCATCGCCCGCAAGCGTCGGCGCCGCGGCATCAGCCCAGGGCATCCGACCGGCCCCAGGCAGGGCTGGGGGCCGCGTCCTGGGAGTCGGCGGCCGCCGGTCGGCTCTGCACCACGGTGGGTGAAGCGGACTCCTCGCTGCCGGCGGTGGTCACGGTGACGCAGCTGGGGGCAAACAGGAAGATGCTCTCGCCCACCCGCTCCTGATGGCCATCGATCGCGAAGGTGCCACCCGCCACAAAATCCACCGCCCGCTGAGCCTGATCGGGCTCCATCATCGTGAGGTTGAGGATCACGGTCTTGCGTTCCCGCAGGGCCTGGATGGCCCGGGGCATCTCATCGAAGCTGCGGGGCTCCATCAAGTACACCTCGGCCACCGCGGTGGAAATGCCGGGCATACCGATCACATTGGTGCCGGCGAAGGGATCGTCGATGCCGAAGTCGGTGTTGAGGGCCAGGGCGCTGGAACTGCGCAGACCCGTGGAGGCGGAGGCAGGGGCTGATGCGGAGGTCTCCCCGGGGTCGTAATCCAGTTCGTCGTCGAAGTCGCCATCGAGGTAGTCATCACCGGAGACGACGGCACGCAGGCGGGAGAACAACGACACGGATGGATGCCTCTGGGTGGATGCTCAGAACCTGAATAGCGTCCCACATCAGTGAAGGCAAGGGCTTGTCGGGCGCTGCTGGCTCCGTCTGCCCCTGCTGCGGAGGCCTTCAGGCGGAGCGCAGGCCAAACAGGGCGCCTCCCAAGCGCAACCAGGTGCTGCCAGCCGTCACGGCTTCGGGCCAGTCCTGGCTCATCCCCATCGAGCGCTCCGGCAGGCCGAGACCGTCCGCGAGGGCGGCACAGTCGCGGAACAACTCCAGCCGGGCGGCCGCATCCAGGCCCAGGGGAGCGATGGTCATCAATCCCACCAGCCGCAGGGGCTTCAGATCGACCAGCCGGGGCCAGAGCTGCTGGAGTTCCTCGGCGCTGAGGCCGCCCTTGGCCGGATCCGGCCGCAGTTTCACCTGCAGCAGCACCGCCGGCGCGAGGCCCTCTTCGGCCGCGATCCGGGCCATCCGTTCCGCCAGCTCCAGGCTGTCGAGGGAGTGGATGGTGCCGAAATGGCGAAGCACCCCGCGCACCTTGTTGGCCTGAAGCCGGCCGATGAAATGCCAGTCGAGCGCGCCCAGATCGGCCAGGGCCTCCTGCTTGGCGATCGCCTCCTGCAGCCGGCTTTCGGCGAAGCTGCGCTGGCCGAGAGCCACGGCGCGGCGAATGGCCTCGACCGGCTGCCCCTTGCTCACCGCCAGGATCCGGGCCCTGGCGGGCAGCCGCCGCCGCA
>CAMASU010000149.1 GCA_945861105.1 Synechococcus sp. UW140 | reverse complement strand
GCGGAAACGGCAGCCTGTGGCGGCCCACAGGGAGCCTGCGGGCCAGCAGCAGCATCAGGCTGATCAGCAGCAGCTGCTGCAGCACCACCGGCCGCTGCAGAAAGCCCAGCCAGCCGAGAATCTGACCGAGGAGACTGTCGATCATGGCTGGGGAAGTTCCCTGAAGATCGCGTCGGCGGTCGCTTCCGGTGATTGCAGATTGACCACCATCGGCGTCAGCAGCTTGTCGGTGAGGCGTCCGAGCCGGGTCATTTCGCTGGTGCTGAAGTTCAGAGATTCCAGGGCATCACTGTTGATATGGTTCTGGGACTTCACCAGCGCCTCGAGCACTTCGGAGCTGGCCACCGGCGGTGGGGCATGGCGATTCACCGGCAGGATTTCGTGATCGCTGAGGCTGAGGGAGCGCTGGATGAGTGGGTTGAGGCTCAGCCGCGCCAGATCGAAGGCCCGGCGCCGCTGGGCCGGTGATGAATTGAGCCCGAAGGCCAGCACCCGCACCGGTGAGGCAGAACTCGGCGGGCCGCCGGGGCCGGATGGCAGCGGCGCCACCCCCAGGTCATTTCCCAGGGCGTCCTTGAGTCGCTTCAGGCTGAGGCTGGAACAGGGGATCCAGTCGAGCTGGCGCGCCATCAGGCCGCGGGTGAGCTCATGCACATCGCTGAATACGTTCACGTGGCTCTGGGTTGAGGCATGGGCCAGCCATCGCAGCCAGCGCTCGATCGCCTGGCGGTCGCGGGCACTCACCGGCGTGGGATCGTGCCGGCGACGCAACACCAGCCGTTGCAGGGCATCGTCGGCCCCCAGGGACCCGGCCGTCCACCAGATCCCGGTGGGGGTGAGGCTGAGGCCGACGTGGCTTCCGGTCGCGGCCTGGGCCAGCAGCTGGGCCAGGGTGGCCGGTGCGGTGGGCATGCTCTGGCGGTTGAAGCAGGCCAGTTCCGGCGTCCGGGCGATCGGCAGGGCGGCATAGCCGCCGGGCACCTGCACCCGCCCCAGCACTTCGGGCAGCAGGTCGTCCTTGATCTCGTCGGGCAGGGTCAGACGCCGCACCAGCCCCTGCTGGTAGAGCTCCTGGGCCTGAACCGCCGACAGCAGGATCAGATCGGGGCCGAGGCCCCGACTCTGGCGTCGTCGCAGCTCCGGGGTGATCTCCCGTTCGCTGAACATCAGCATCTCGAGGCGGGCGTTGGGATCCACCTGCTCAAAGCTGCGCAGCAGCGGCGCCCACACCTGTGCCAACTGATTGCGCTGGGTCACCACCACCGCATCGTTGGGGCGCACGTAGTAGAGAAAAATGGTGTTGCCCGCCAGGGTCCCGCAGCCCTGAAGCAGGGTCAGCACGGTGCCGATGACCGTGGCGCGAGCCATGGTGCGCAGACCTGGGCGCATCTCAGCCGGCGTCGCTGGGGGCCCTGTCAGTGAAGCGCATGCTCAGATCCAGCCAAGGGCTGCGGGTCACCGGAGCACTGGTCGAGATCAGATCAATGCCGCTGGCGGCATAGCCCGCCAGCTGGGCCGGGTCGATGCCGCTGGCCTCCAGCACCACCGGTGCCCCCCGCTGCCAGGCCAGCAGTCGCAGCTGCGGCACCAGCTCCGCCAGGGCTGCGATGGTGAAACCATCCAGCAGCACCGCGTCGGCACCGGCCGTGATCGCGGCGACGGCCTCGGCGGCGGTCTCGGCCTCGACGATCACCCGTGCCGGCCACGGGGCGGCGGCCCGCACCGCTGCCACGGCCGGCCCCACCCCGCCGGCCCAGGCCAGGTGGTTCTCCTTCAGCATCGCGGCATCATCCAGACCCAGGCGGTGGTTGAGGCCCCCGCCACAGCGCACGGCGTACTTTTCCAGCAGCCGCAGGCCAGGCGAGGTCTTGCGGGTGTCGGCCAGCTGCACGCCGGTGCCCTGCAGCTGCTGCACCAGTGCCGCCGTGGCCGTGGCAATCCCGGACAGGCGCATGGCCAGGTTCAGGGCCGTGCGCTCCCCCGCCACCAGGGCGGTCGCCAGCCCCTGCAGCCGCAGCACCGGCTGGTCGGCCTCCACCAGGCTGCCGTCGGCCACCGGCAGCTCCACCTGCATCTGCGGATCAAGGATCCGGAACAGTTGGGCCGCCAGCGGGCCGCCGCAGAACACACCGGCCCGGCGGGCCACCCACACCGCCGCGCCACGGTGACCCTCCAGGGCCGGCGCCGTGAGGTCGCCGCGGCCGATGTCTTCGGCGAGCCAGGCCCGCAGCTGCTCCTCCAGGGCCGGGCCGAGCGGCAGGGCGGGGGCCATGGCCGGTTCACGATGGAGGGATCTGCCCCAGTGTCTCCCGTGCTGGCCGGTCAACGGAAGACCTCGACCACCTCTGGCCGCGCCAGGAGGCTTCGCTGCACCGTGCGGCAGTCCTGGGCCCGGTCGACGGTGTACGAGAAGGCCCGGCGTTCTTCGCCGCTGCCATCGGCGTCGGGCCCCCGGTTCGGCACCAGCGGCCCGTCGTTGTCGACCACCAGCCCCATGCTGGCCGGTGTCTCGCCAGCCGGCAGACGGGTGGGGGGCAGCCGCCGCCCCTGGCGGTCGCCCAGCTGCAACAGGTTGTCGCCGGTCGCGGTGATGGTGCGGGTGTTGATGCGGGCGCCGTGGAACGCCTGGCGCCAGGCCGACGGCCCGCCGTTGCTGCGCAGGTCGGCCCCGCGCAGGTCGGCATGGCCGAACCGGCTGCGACGCACCGTCGCCCCCATGAACGAGCTGCCCTGCAGCCAGGCGTGACGGAAGTCGCTGCGGTCGATGCGGGCGAAGCGGAAGTCGGCGAAGGTGGCGACAGCGCCTGAGAAATCGCTGCGTGCGATCTGGCTGGCGAGCAGGCTGCTCCCCTGCAGCCAGGCCTCGGTCGCGCGGGTGCGGAACCAGATGCTGGCGCTGAAGTCGGCATTCGCCGCATAGACCCGGCGCAGGTCGGCACCGGCCAGGTTCGAGTCGAGCAGGCTGTCGCAGGTCAGATCGCTGCCGGCCAGGTCCAGGCGGGCGAGGTTGGCGCGGCTCAGCAGCCCCATCGGCCCCAGCAGCCGGTTGATGCTCAGAAACTGCAGGGTGCGCTGGCGCAGCCGCTGTTCGCTGTCCTGGGGTGCCTCTTCCATCTTGTCCAGGGCCAGCAGCAGCCGCGACTGGCTCAGGCTTTCGAGCGGTGAGGCGGTGCCGGCCAGGTCGCGCAGGGATTGGGTCGTGGCCGCCTCCCGGGCGGCCTGGCCCCGCGACTGCAGCGCCATGGCCTCCTGCAGCCAGGCCTCCCGCAGGGCCTGGTAGCGCTCGGCTGAGGTCTGCGCCTGGGTTGCGAGCCCCTGGCCCAGGGCTTGCCCCAGCTCGACGATCAGCTGTTCCTGCGCCGCATAGGCCCGGTGCTGCTGGTCGCGACGGGTGTTGTACAGCGTCAGCAGCAGGGTCACCGGTGTCGCCACCGAGGCCGCCACCACCACCAGCCGCGACAGGCCGCTGCCGAGGCGGCTCATGCCGCGGCGCACGGGCGTTTCAGGGGCAGGATCCGACGTCATTTGCCGATGCAGAAGCGGCTGAAGACACGATCCAGCATCGCTTCACTGATCTCGTCGCCGGTGATCTCCCCCAGCAGGCGGATCGCCTCGCGCAGGTCAATGGTCCAGAAATCCCAGGGCAGGCCCTCGTCGGCTGCCCCGAGGCTGCGGTCCAGGGCGGCGGCGGCGGCGGCGGCCAGGTCGCGCTGGCGGCGGTTGAGGGCCAGGGCCAGGTTGCCCGTGTCGGTGGCACCGCAGCAGGTCAGCAACGCCCGACCCAGGGCCGTGAGCCCCAGGCCGTCGCGGGCACTGATGGCCAGCCCCTGCCCCGCCGCACCCGGGGCCTGGTCGGCCTTGTTGCCCACCACCAGCAGCGGCAGACCCTCCGGCACCTCGGCCCGCAGGGCCTCATCCGCCGCTGTCCACCCTTCGCTCAGGTCATGCAGCAGCAGCACCGCATCGGCACTGGCCAGGGCTTCGCGGCTGCGGGCGATGCCCAGCCGTTCCACCGGATCGTCGGTGCTGCGGATGCCGGCGGTGTCGAGCAGCGTCACCGGCACCCCCTCGATCACCACGGCACTGTCGACAAGGTCCCGGGTGGTGCCAGGCAGGTCGGCCACGATGGCCCGTTCGCTGCGGCTGAGGGCATTGAGCAGGCTGCTTTTGCCCACATTCGGCCGGCCGATGATCGCCACCCGCAACCCCTCCCGCAGCAGCAGCGACCGGTCGCCGTCCGTCACCAGCTGCCGCAGGGCGGCTGCCACCGCCGCCAGGGCAGCCCCCACGGCCGCACCATCAAGCGCCGGCAGATTCTCTTCGAAGTCGACCCGGGCCTCGAGTTCGGCCAGCTGATCGAGCAGCTGCTCCCGCAGGGCGGCGATGCGCCGCTGCAGGCCGCCGTCAAGGCCGGCCACCGCCAGCTGGGCCGCCCGGCGGCTGCGGGCCGTCACCAGGTCGCTGAGGGCCTCGGCACGGGTGAGGTCAAGGCGGCCGTTGAGAAAGGCCCGCTGGCTGAACTCCCCCGGCAGGGCCCGGCGGGCACCGGCGGCCAGCACCAGCTCCAGCAGCCGCTGCACAGCCACCACCCCCCCGTGGCCGTGGAACTCGACCACCGTTTCGCGGGTGAAGCTGCGCGGGGCGCGCATCAGCAGCAGCAGCACCTCGTCGATGCATTCGCCGCTGGCGGGATCGTGCACGTGGCCGTAGAGCACCCGGTGGCTGTCCCACGCCTGTCGCCGGCCCGCCGGCCGGAACAGCCGTCGGCCGATGGCTTCGGCTTCGGGGCCGCTCAGGCGCACGATCGCGACGCTGCCTTCGCCGGCGGCCACCGCCGTGGCGACGGCGGCGATGGTGTCGCCGGCGGCGGCCAGATTCATGGCGCCAGCGGCCGCGCCAGCCGCCTTGCCCAGTGAAGGATCAGCACCAGGCCGCTGGTGAGCACCGTCGCCAGGGCCGGTCCCCAGAACAGCCGGTCGTCGCCCACCAGCACCAGCCGCACGATGGCGTAAGGCACCAGGGTCAGCAGCTGCAGGCCCAGGGCCACCAGGGCCAGCACCAGCCCCCAGCGACGCTGCTGCAGCAGGGCCAGGCAGGCGATGGTGCCGGTGGTGGCGGCCGGCAGCCCCGCCGCCAGGGCCAGCACCAGGTTGGCGGTGTGCAGCGGGTCGGGCAGGGCCACGGCCAGCGCCACCAGCACGAATCCGAGCAGGTTGAGCACCAGCCCGCCGGCGGCCAGCAGCCGGTCGAGGGCGCCGGCCGTGGTGGCTGTGGCGGTGGTGGTGGTCGCAGGGCCCATCGTCACCAGTGTGGCCACACTGGTGACGTCAGGGTTGCCTGCCGATCCACCCCC
>CAMASU010000148.1 GCA_945861105.1 Synechococcus sp. UW140 | reverse complement strand
GACCAGCGCCCGCTGGCCCAGGGGGCGGTTGCGCAGCAGGTCGGGGTCATGGGCGTCGACGCCGCCGTCGGGGTCGTCTTCGGGAAAGGCCACGAAGCCACCGAGGGGAATGAGGCGCAGGGCGAACTGCACACCCCGCAGGCGCCGCTCCAGCAGCACCGGCCCGAAGCCCACCGAGAAGCTCGACACGCGGATGCCCTGGCTGGTGGCCGCCCAGAAATGACCGGCCTCGTGCACCACGATCAACAGGGCAAGAATCGCCAGTGCCGCCAACACCCCCACGCCCGAAGTCCCCGTTTCTGGCCCCATTGTGTGGCCTCAGGGCGGGTCGTCGGGGTCAGGCGGGCGGCGTGAGCCGATCGCAACCCAGGTAAGGCACCAGCACCTCGGGCAGTTGCACCGAGCCGTCGGGCTGCTGGCCGTGCTCAAGCAGGGCGGCCATGGTGCGGCCGATCGCGAGGCCGCTGCCGTTGAGGGTGTGCAGCAGGCGGGTGGTCTTGCCGTCGCGGCAGCGGATGGCCGACCGCCGGGCCTGGAAATCACCGCAGGTGCTGCAGCTGGAGATCTCGCGGTAGGCGCCGGCGCCGGCGAGCCACACCTCGAGGTCGTAGGTGCGGGCGGCCGAGAAGCCCAGGTCGCCGCTGCAGAGCTCGAGGCGGCGGTAGGGCAGCCCCAGGGCTTCGAGGATGCCCTCGGCATCCCGGGTGAGCTGTTCGTGGGCCTCGTCGGAATGGTCGGGGTGGCAGAACCAGTACAGCTCGACCTTGTTGAACTGGTGCAGGCGGATCAGACCGCGGGTGTCGCGGCCGTAGGAGCCGGCCTCACGGCGGAAGCAGGGGGTGTGGGCGACGTAACGCAGCGGCAGCTGGTCGGCGGCGATCACCTCGTCGCGGTGGAAGGCGGTGAGGGGCACCTCGGCGGTGGGGGTGAGCCAGAGGTCGTCGTCGGCGCAGCGGAAGCTTTCGTCGGCGAACTTGGGCAACTGGCCAGAACCCGTGAGGCTGGCGCTGTTGACCAGGATCGGCGGCGCCATCTCGCGATAGCCATTGCGACCGTGGTGGTCGAGCATGAAGGCGATCAGGGCCCGTTCGAGGCGGGCGCCCATGCCCATGAGCGTCACGAAGCGGCTCTGGGCGATGCGCACCGACCGTTCGTTCTCGAACAGGCCCAGCCGCTCGGCGATCTGCCAGTGCTCGAGCAGGCCCTCCTCCCGGCGGGGGGTGCCCCAGCGATGGCGTTCAACGTTGTCGGCTTCACTGCGGCCGTCGGGGGTGGCGGCCGCCGGCAGGTTGGGCAGGCTGCGCAACCCTTCGAGCAGGCTGCGGCCCAGGTCCTTGACCCGTTCGTCAACGTCGGCGACCTGCTGCTTGAGCCGGTTGCCCCGTTCGCGCAGCTCCAGCACGGCGGGATCGTCGGCTGGGGTGCCACTGCGCAACAGCTGGCCCACGTCGCGACCGATGCCGTTCGCCTCGGCCTGGAGGGTGTTGCGGTGCTCCTCGAGGTCGCGCTGATCAAGGGCCATGCGGCCGAGGGGACCGAGGTCGGGCACGGCCCCCCGGCGGGCCAGCTGCTGTGCGATCAGGTCGGGGTTCTCGCGCAGCAGGCGCTGATCGAGCACGGCGGTGCGGATTGCTCGGGGGAGCCTACGGGGCCGGCCCGACTTCGGCGGGGGTCAGAGCACCTGCACCACTTCGCTGATTTCGGGAATCGCTTCGCGCAGCTTGCGTTCGATGCCCATCTTGAGGGTCATGGTGCTGCTGGGGCAGCTGCCGCAGGCCCCCTGCAGGCGCACCTTGACGATGGGACCGTCGAGTTCGACGACTTCGACGTTGCCGCCGTCGGCCATCAGGTAGGGACGCAGTTCGTCGAGCACCCGTTCGACGTTGTCGTGGGTGAGGGCGGCGGGGTCGCTGGTGTCGGTGGGGGCCGTGGCGTCGGTGGTCATGGGGCGCTGGGCTTCTGGACTGAGCTTAGGCAGGGCCGTTGAGGTTCACGATCACCACCCCGGCCACGATCAGAGCCAGGCCCACCAGCTGGCCTGCGGTGGGGATCTGGCCGTAGGCCAGCACCCCCACCGTCACCGTGGCGACGATGCCGAGGCCGCTCCAGATGGCGTAGGTGAGGCCAAGGGGCAGCACCAGCACCACCCGGGCCATGAGCACCATGGCCACCGCGTAGGACGCCAGCACCAGCAGGGTGGGCCCCGGCCGGGTCATGCCGGTCGAGAGGCGCAGGCACGAGGTGCCGAGCACCTCGGCGGCGATCGCGAGCCCCAGCAGCAGCCACGGATGGGAGGGAGTCATGGGAAGGCGCTGCCCCGGACGGCTCCCTAGGATCGCGTCATTCTGAATCCTGCGAATCCCGCCTCCGGTCGGGACACCGCCCGCGACCGACCGCGCATGACCGACGTTCCCGTCTCCCGGATCCGCAATTTCTGCATCATTGCCCACATCGACCATGGCAAATCGACCCTGGCCGATCGGTTGCTGCAGGACACGGGAACGGTGGCGGCCCGCGACATGCAGGAGCAGTTCCTCGACAACATGGAGCTGGAGCGGGAGCGGGGCATCACCATCAAGCTGCAGGCGGCACGGATGGAGTACAAAGCCGCCGATGGTGAGATCTACATCCTCAACCTGATCGACACCCCTGGTCACGTCGACTTTTCGTATGAAGTGAGTCGCAGCCTGCAGGCCTGCGAAGGGGCTTTGCTGGTGGTGGATGCGAGCCAGGGGGTGGAGGCCCAGACCCTGGCCAATGTGTACCTGGCGATCGACAACGACCTCGAAATCATCCCGGTGCTGAACAAGATCGACCTGCCGGGGGCTGATCCAGAACGCATCTCGGCCGAAATCGAGGAGGTGATCGGCCTCGACACCACCCAGGCCATCGCCTGTTCGGCCAAGACGGGCCTCGGGGTGCCCGAGATTCTGCAGGCGGTGGTCGATCGGGTGCCACCACCGCCCGACCGGGTCGAGGAACCGCTGCGGGCCTTGATCTTTGACTCGTATTACGACCCCTACCGGGGGGTGATTGTCTATTTCAGGGTGCTGAGCGGCCGCCTGCGTCAGCGCGACAAGGTGCTGCTGATGGCCAGCCGCAAGACCTATGAACTCGACGAGGTGGGGGTGATGGCCCCCGACCAGCGCCAGGTGAACGAGCTGCATGCCGGCGAGGTGGGCTATCTGGCGGCGTCGATCAAGGCGGTGGCCGATGCCCGGGTGGGGGACACGATCACCCTGGCGGCAGATCCGGCGCCGGACCCGCTACCGGGGTACACCGAGGCCAAGCCGATGGTGTTCTGCGGCCTGTTTCCCACCGATGCCGACCAGTATCCGGATCTGCGGGAAGCCCTCGACAAGCTGCGCCTCTCGGATGCAGCCCTGCAGTACGAACCCGAAACCAGCAGTGCCATGGGCTTCGGCTTCAGGTGCGGGTTTCTGGGACTGCTGCACATGGAAATCGTGCAGGAACGGCTGGAGCGTGAATATGACCTTGACCTGATCGTCACGGCCCCTTCGGTGGTCTATCGCGTCAACCTGCTGGATGGTGAGACGTTGCTGGTCGACAATCCGGCGACGCTGCCAGAGCCGCAGCTGCGGGCCTCGATTGAAGAGCCCTACGTGAAGCTCGAGATCTACACCCCCAACACCTACAACGGCGCCTTGATGGAACTGTGCCAAGAGCGGCGCGGGCAGTTCATCGACATGAAGTACATGACCACCGATCGGGTGACGTTGCACTACGAGATGCCCCTCGCCGAGGTGGTGACCGACTTTTTTGATCAGATGAAAAGTCGCACCAAGGGCTACGCCTCCATGGAGTACAGCCTGATCGGCTACCGCGAGAATGCGCTGGTGCGGCTGGATGTGTTGATCAATGGCGAGAAGGCGGATCCGTTGACCACGATCGTGCACCGCGATAAGGCCTACAACGTGGGCAAGGGGCTGGTGGAGAAACTGAAGGAGCTGATCCCGAGGCAACAGTTCAAGATCCCCATCCAGGCGTCCATCGGCAGCCGCATCATTGCCAGTGAAAGCATCAGCGCCATGCGCAAGGATGTGCTGGCCAAATGCTATGGCGGCGACATTTCACGCAAGAAAAAGCTTCTGCAGAAGCAGGCTAAGGGCAAAAAGCGGATGAAGGCCATGGGCCGGGTCGAGGTGCCCCAGGAGGCCTTCATGGCCGTGCTCAAGCTGAACCAGTAGAGCGGACGGCTGCTCAGCGGTTGCGATGCCTGGGCTTCACCGCCTCGGCAGTCAGGAAGGTCGACGAGCTGAGGTGGTAGCGGCGGAAGCGGTTGCGACCCTGCAGGAAAAGCAGCAGCAGCGACACCCCCGAGAACAGCGACAGGACCACAGCGGTGATCTGATGCCCCATGCTCAGCAGTTCCTGCTGGTAAGGGGTGATGGTCGCCAGGGGTTGCTGTTCCATCAGAGTTTCGTGGCGCTGGTGCAGGGCCTGGGCGAAGCGCCAGCGCACCAGCGGCATCGGGTCGTCGGCGGCCATGGGCAGGGGCACGCCGATGGCATCGGTGAAGGCCCTGGCGGCGGTGATGCTGGGAACGGTGGCCATGCGGCGCTCCCACTGACGGTGGTTGTCGAGCATGGCCTGGCTGGCTCGGCTGGCCGACTCCTGCTGCTGCTGCAGATTGTGACCACTGGCCATGATCGCCAGGGGCAGCAGCAGGCCGATGCCGACGCTCAGGGGTAGCAGCAGCGGGAACATCACCCTCAGCAGGGGTTTTTCTGCCGCCAGACGGCGGTAGCCACTGCCCAGCAGGTAGAGGGCGCAGCCCAGGGGCAACAGGAAGGCGCTGTTCGCCAGCGTCGACAGCTGCGAGAGGCGCATGAAGGGGTCGAGGGCCGGGGCGAGGGCCACCAGCAGCGCGCACCGCAGCACGAAATAGCCGATCAGGATGCCCCCCACCAGCCGGATCTGAAACAACGAGAACAGCTGCTGGAACCGGTCGGGCAGGCCACCGGTGTCAAACAGCTCGGTGTTGGGCTCCGGGGTGTCGCCCACGGCCGTGAGTCATTTTTTGCATTCCCTTTATAGCTCTGCTGGACGGAGGGCCTGTGTTACGGCGGCCCTGGCGGGGAATGCTGTGACCTGCCACGGCCATGGGCATGGATGGGATGGTCTCGACGACGGAAACAGGCGGCAGCATCAGGGTTTGTGCTGCCGATCGTGCTGCTGCTGGGGGTGCTGGTGCTGCTGCTGACCCTCTCGCTGCAGGCCCTGGCGCTGCAGGATCGGCGCCGCAGCGAGGCAGCTCTGCGCGAGGCGCAGCTCGACGATGGTTTCGCTTCTGCGGCCATGGTGGCGGTGGGGCTGTGGCGCCAGGGGGGGGCCTG
>CAMASU010000147.1 GCA_945861105.1 Synechococcus sp. UW140 | reverse complement strand
CCACCGAGATGGTGTTGCCAGGGATGGGGCTGGCGGAAAAAATGATCGTGTCGCTGCCCTTGACCTGAACCTGCGGATGTTCCCCGCGGGAGATGCGGCTCAGGGCCGCCAGCGGTTCCCCCTGGCTGCCTGTCATCAGCAGTAACGTTTCGCGGTCGGGCAGATCACGGATCTGTTTGATCGGCACGAACAGGTCATCGGGGCAGCGCATGTATCCCAGCTCGCGGGCCTTGGCGATGACGTTGAGCATCGAGCGACCCAGCAGGCCGACCTTGCGTCCGTGTTTGAGGGCCAGCTCGAGCACCATCGACACCCGATGCACCGAGCTGGCGAAGGTGGTGACGATCACCCGACCCTCGGCCCCGGCGATGTGACGGTCGAGGTTGGGGAAGACCGCCCGTTCTGAGGGGGTGAAGCCCGGTAGTTCGGCGTTTGTCGAATCGCTGAACAGGCAGAGAACACCCTGTTCGCCGTAGTGGGACATCCGTTGGATGTCAAAAACCTCGCCGTCCACTGGGGTGTGGTCAAATTTGAAGTCACCGGTGAAGATCACCACGCCCACTGGTGTGGTGATCGCCAGGCTGAAGCTGTCGGCGATTGAGTGGGTGTTGCGGATGAACTCCACCTTGAAATGCTGCCCGACCTTGACCACGTCACGGGGGCTCACTGTCTGCAGGGTGGTGCGATCGGCCACCCCAGCCTCTCCCATCTTGCCTTCAAGCAGCGACAGGGCAAGGCGCGGGCCGTAGATGATCGGAATGTTGAAGTGCTTGAGGTGGTGCGAAATGCCACCGATATGATCTTCGTGACCATGGGTCACGATCATGGCGCGGATGCGTTTCTGGTTTTCGCGCAGGAAGCTTGTGTCAGGGAGCACAACATTGACGCCGTGCATGCCATCGCTGGGAAAGGCGAGGCCGGCATCCACGAGCATCAGATCGTCGCCGTACTCGAAGACACAGGTGTTCTTGCCGATTTCGTGCAGGCCACCCAGGGGAATGACCCGCAGGGTGGGTTGCTGAGACTTGGAACCGTTGGTGGACGACATGGAGGGGGGAGGGGGGACTCAGGGGGACCGGGCGGGACCGGGGACGCGAAGGACGTCAGGTGGGACGCAGGTCGGCGAGGAGGGAGGCAAGGGAGGCGCGCACGGCGCTGCTGGCACTGACCAGGGGCGGGCGGGGGGCGCCGACGGGCCAGCCTTCGAGTTCCAGGGCGGCCTTCACGGGGATGGGGTTGCTGGTGCAGAACAGGCCACGCATGAGGGGCAGCAGCCGTTCGTGCAGGCTGAGGGCCAGGGCGTGGTCCCCCGCCACATAGCTGTGAACCATGCGATGGATGTCCGGGCCGGCGAGGTGGCTCGCCACACTCACCACGCCGACGGCGCCGACGGCCAGCATCGGCAGGGTGAGGGCGTCATCCCCGCTGTAGATGGCCAGCCTGGAGCCGCAGACGGCCCTCAGGGCGCTCACTTCGTCGGTGCTGCCGCTCGCGGCCTTGTAGGCCACCACGCTCGGCAGATCCATCAGCTGGGCCGTGGTCTCGGGGGCCAGGCTGCAGCCGGTGCGGCCAGGGATGTTGTAGAGCATCAGCGGCAGTTCGGGGGCCGCCGCCGCCACAGCACGGAAGTGGGCCTCAAGCCCCTCCTGGGGGGGGCGGTTGTAATAAGGCACCACCACCAGGGCGCCATCGGCCCCCAGGGCGGCCGCCTCGCGGGTGGCTTCCACGGCCTCGGCTGTGCTGTTGCTGCCTGTGCCGGCGATCACCTGGGCCCGGCCCCCCACCGCCTGCCGTACGGCCCGCAGCAGGTCGTGCTGCTCGTCCCACGAGAGGGTGGGGGATTCGCCGGTGGTGCCGCAGATGACGAGGCTTTCGGAACCGTTGTCGACCAGGTGGGTGGCCAGCCGGCCCGCGAGGGCCAGGTCAACGCTGCCGTCGGGGCCGAAGGGGGTGACCATCGCCGTGACGACGCGGCCGAAGGGGGCGGGACTGGTCAGCGTCATGGCTGGCCTCCCTGTTGCAGCAGCTCAGCGATCTGAATGGCGTTCAGTGCCGCCCCTTTGCGGATCTGGTCACCGCAGAGCCACAGTTCCAGGCCGTTGGGTTCACTCAGGTCCTGGCGGATCCGGCCCACGGCCACAGGGTCACGGCCCGTGACGTCGGTGGGCATCGGGAAGCGGTTGGCGTCGAAGTCTTCGAGCAGTTCCACCCCGGGGGCGGCGCGCAGCAGCTCCCGGGCTTCGTCCACGGGAAAAGGTTCGCTGAATTCAATGTTCACCGCCTCCGAGTGGGCCCGCAGCACGGGCACCCGCACGCAGGTGGCTGTGAGCCGCAGCTCGGGCAGGTTCATGATCTTGCGCGTCTCATTGAGCATCTTCAGCTCCTCCTCGCAGTAGCCGTTGGGCTGCAGGGGCGAGTTGTGCAGAAACAGGTTGAAGGCCAGCGAATGGGGCAGCACCTCGCTGACGGGTTCGCCCCCGTCGAGCACCGTGCGGCTCAGCTGCTGCAGTTCTTCCATGGCCCTGGCTCCGGCGCCGCTGGCGGACTGATACGTGCTGACCACGACCCGCCGCAGGGGCCGGCGGGCCGCCAGGGGGGCCAGGGCCAGGGTCAGCAGGATGGTGGTGCAGTTGGGATTGGCGATCAGCCCCCGGTGCGCAAAGGCTGCGGCGCCGTTCACCTCGGGCACCACGAGGGGGACGGTGGGGTCGAGGCGGAAGGCGCTCGAGTTGTCGATGACCGTTGCGCCCTGCTCGATGGCCACCGGTGCCCACTCACGGGAGACCGATCCCCCCGCTGAGGCCAGCACCAGATCGACCCCATCAAAGGATGTGGGGCCCACCGGCTCCACCGGCAGGGACTCTCCGCGCCACGGCAGACATGCCCCGGCGGAGCGGGGGGAAGCCAGGAGACGCAGGTCCCGGAGCGGGAAGTTGCGCTCCTCCAGCAGGGCGAGAAGCTCGTGGCCCACCGCGCCCGTGGCACCAAGGATGGCGACGCTGGGGGCCGGGGCCGTCGGGACGGGGGTCAAGTGAGCTGGGAGACGGAACGGTTGCGGGGACGGAAACGGGAAAGTATTGCTCTTGCGTCTTCTGACCCACACACAATACGTGTCGATGAGATGAAAGGGACCCCCGGGCCCTCTGTTTAGGGTGGGGGGCTCTTTCTGGTTCCACCGGTCCATGGCCACCGCCCTCTCGGTCAAAACGTCCCCCCGTCCCGGCAGTCGCCTGGCGCTGGAGGTCGGCGTGCCGGGGGGGCGCAGCCAGGCCTGCTACGACGCGGCCCTCGAGCGTCTCAGCCGCACGGTGCGCCTGCCCGGGTTCCGCAAGGGGCGGGTGCCCCGGGCGGTGCTGCTGCAGCAGCTCGGTCCGGTGCGGGTGCGGGCGACGGCCCTTGAGGAGCTGGTCGAGAGTGCCTGCCGGGATGCCCTGGCCCAGGAGAACGTGGCAGCCCTGGGGCAGCCCGAGATCAGCGATGGTTTCGAGGCCCTGCTGGAGCGCTTCCAGCCCGGTGAGGAACTGGTGCTGACCCTTGAGCTCGACGTGGCGCCCACCCCCACCCTGCGGACCACCCGTGGCCTGGCCGTCGAGGCCGAGGCGGTGGCCTTCGATCCCGCCCGGGTCGACGAGCTGCTGGACCAGTCCCGCCGCCAGCTGGCCACCCTCGTGCCGGTGGACGATCGTGCCGCCGCCGTCGGTGATGTGGCCGTCATCGACTTCAGCGGCACCTTCGGCGA
Source organism: Synechococcus sp. UW140 (assembly GCA_945861105.1). Taxonomy (GTDB): domain Bacteria; phylum Cyanobacteriota; class Cyanobacteriia; order PCC-6307; family Cyanobiaceae; genus CAIQIA01. The sequence goes on along the minus strand of CAMASU010000147.1, from coordinate 1,623 downwards.
CAGCGGCGAGGCGATCGAAGGGGGGCAGGGGGAGGGCCTCGAGGTTGACCTCGAGGAGGGACGCATGATCCCCGGATTCATTGAGGGGATCCTCGGCCAGGCGGTCGGGGAGACCCGCCAGGTCGCCTGCCGCTTCCCCGACACCTATCCCCAGGAGGACTGCCGCGGGCGCGAGGCCTCCTTCAGCATCACCCTGCGGGACCTGAAGGCCCGCGAGCTTCCCGACCTCGATGATGCCTTTGCCCAGCGGGCCAGCGACAGCGCCACCATGGCCGACCTGCGCACCCAGCTCGAGCAGCGGCTGCGGGACGAGGCCGAGCGTCGCAGCCGCAGCAACCGCCGCGAGGCCCTGCTGAAGGCCCTGGTGGACCAGCTGGAGGTGGAGCTTCCTGAGACGCTCATCCGCCAGGAGATCAATGCCCTGCTGCAGGAGACCGCTGCCGAGATGGCCCAGCAGGGCCTCGACGTGAAGAAGCTCTTCACTCCAGAGGTGGTCCGCAACCTGGCCAGTGGTTCGCGGGAGGAGGCCACCTCCCGCCTGCGGCGCAGCCTTGCGCTGCAGGCCCTGGCCCGCATGGAGGAGATCAGCGTCACCGCCGAGGCCCTGCAGGCCAAGCTCAGCGAGGTGCAGGCCGGCCTCAGCGACAGCAACCGCATCGATCCCCAGCGGCTGCGTCAGGCGGTCGAGGAAGATCTGCTGCAGGATCAGCTCTTCCTTTGGCTGGAAGAGCACAGCACCGTGAGTGAACCCGCCGCCGGGTCAGCTCCGGAGGGGCAGGAGGCTGATGGGGCCGCCCCAGCCCCCAAGGCCAAGGCGAAGGCCAAGGCCAAACCCAGGGCCAAGATCGGTGAGGAGGCCGAGGCGCCTTCGGCTGACTGAGTCATCCCCATAGATTGGCGTTATCCGTCCACGCTCCGTGATCGACGCTCTTCACCCCCACCCGATCCACAGCCACTGGCAGAACACCCTGGTGCCCACGGTGGTGGAGCAGTCGGGTCGGGGCGAACGGGCCTTTGACATTTACTCGCGGCTGCTGCGGGAACGGATCATCTTTCTCGGTACCGGGATCAACGATGCCGTGGCCGATGCGGTGGTGGCCCAGTTGCTGTTCCTTGAGGCCGAGGACCCTGAGAAGGACATCCAGATCTATCTGAATTCCCCCGGGGGATCGGTGACGTCCGGCCTGGCGATCTACGACACGATGCAGCAGGTCCAGCCGGATGTGGTGACCATCTGCTACGGGTTGGCCGCCAGCATGGGAGCCTTTCTGTTGGCCGGCGGCGCCAGGGGCAAGCGTCTGGCCCTGCCCAACGCACGGATCATGATCCACCAGCCCCTGGGCGGCGCCCAGGGCCAGGCCGTGGACATCGAGATTCAGGCGAAAGAAATTCTGTATTTGAAGTACACGCTCAACGGTCTGCTCGCCCAGCACACCGGCCAGGATCTGGCCAAGGTCGCCGATGACACAGACAGGGACTACTTTCTCTCTCCAGATGAGGCGGTGGCCTACGGGCTCATCGATCGGGTCGTGCGTGACTGAGACTGCGACCGTCCCTTCCTGGGGGGGTGACGTAGGGCCGTCGGGGCCCGATCCTGTGAGTTGAGGCACTCTGACCGTCTGC
>CAMASU010000146.1 GCA_945861105.1 Synechococcus sp. UW140 | reverse complement strand
TGGGACGCCAGCTCACCCTCACCGTGGCCGATCTGATGGTGCCGGCGGCCGATCTGGCCCCCTTGGCACCGGAGGCGCCCCTGCCGGCGGTGATCGCCAATCTCACCTCCGGCAGCCGCAGCCTGGGCAGCCTCGGGGCCGCCTGGATGCATGCCACCCACGTCCCCGGCCGCCTCGATGGCGACGCTCGATCCGATCACGGTGACACCCGACACGATGGCCGCCACGGCCCTCGATCTGATGGAGCGCAACGGCAAGCGAACGATCTCGGTGCTGCCCGTTGTTGATCCCGCCGATCCCGGGCGTCTGCTGGGCCTGCTGCGCCTCCATGATCTGGTCCAAGCCGGACTGGGCAATCCATGAGCCACCCCCTGCGCTTGATCGCCGGCCCCTGCGTGATCGAGAGCCGCGACCTCGTGCTGCAGATCGCCGATCAGGTGGGCGAACTCTGCCAACGGCTCGGCATCGACTACGTGTTCAAGGCCAGCTTCGACAAGGCCAATCGCAGCTCAGGCAGGGCGTTCCGCGGGCCCGGGGCCGAGGAGGGCCTGGCGATTCTCCAGGAGGTGCGCGAGCGCTTCGCCCTGCCGGTGCTCACCGACATCCACGAAAGCCACCAGGCGGCAACGGCTGCTCAGGTGGTGGATGTGCTCCAGATTCCCGCCTATCTCTGCCGTCAGACCGATCTGCTCCAGGCCGCCGCTGCGGCGGTGGCAGGCAACTCCAAGTGCGTGAATGTGAAAAAGGGGCAGTTCCTGGCGCCCTGGGACATGGCCCAGGTGGTGGCCAAACTGGCGGAATTCGGGCTGGAGCCCAGCAGCGGCAGGCTCTGGCTCACCGAGCGGGGATCCTGCTTCGGCTACAACACCCTGGTGGTGGACTACCGCAGCCTGCCCCAGCTGCAAGCGCACGGCTGCCCGGTGATCTTCGATGCCACCCATGCGGTGCAGCAACCCGGCGGGCTGGGCAGCAGCTCGGGGGGGCAGCGGGAGTTTGTGGCCCCCCTGGCTCGGGCGGCGGTGGCGGTGGGGGTGGACGGGCTCTTCCTGGAGGTGCACCCCGACCCCGACCAGGCCCTCAGCGACGGTCCCAACATGGTGCCGTTGCATCGGCTGGAGGCCCTGTTGCGGCAACTGCTCAGCCTCCGGGAGGCGATCGCTGGTGGCGTTGCCGTGAGCAGCCTTTGATCCCGCCGGCCCTCTCCTATTGCCTGCGTCGCCGGCTCCTCAACCCAAAACTGCGCCGGATCCGCCTGGTGGTCTGCGATGTGGATGGCGTGCTCACCGATGGGGGTTTGTCTTACGACGAGGAAGGGAAAGTGGTGAAGCGATTCGATGTGCGCGATGGGCTGGCCGTGCGCATGCTGCAACAGGCCGGCATCACGGTGGCCCTGCTCAGCGGTGGCCGCGGCGGCGCCAGCGAGCAGCGGGCCCTTCATCTCGACATCCACCACTGCCGGGTGGGGGTGGGCAACAAACGCGCGGGGCTCGAAGAGCTCCGCCACGAGCTGGCCATGGGCCGGGAGCAGACCGCCTTCCTCGGCGACGACCTCAACGACCTCGTCGTCCGCCCGGCCACTGGACTCTTGATCACCCCGGCCGATGCGGCCCCTGGCCTGCGCCGCCAGGCCGACTGGATCCTGCGCCGCCGCGGCGGCGATGGCGCCCTGCGGGAATTCAGCGATGCGTTGCTGGCCAGTCAGGGCTGGATGCAGGGCTTTGAAACATCTGGGGTGGGCACCACCAACTGAATCCCCAGACCGGCCCGGGAGCGCAGACGCAAGGCAAACCTCAGCTCCCCTCCCGCCTCTGCTGCAGCCAGTCGCGCCAGCGCCCGCGTTGCCATTTGCCCAGGGGCGAGGGAGCCAGCTCGGAGCAGGCCAGCCAGCGCTTCGGCCGCTGGCTGGGGGGAAGCGCGGCGGCGAGGGCTGCTAGGGAGAGGATTAAGGCGGCATCGGGGCTATCGGGGGGGCCAATTGGGGCGCCATCAGAGGCCCCAACGACCGACAGGGCGGAACGCTCAGCCCGCACCAGCGCCACCAAGCGATCCCCCCAGAGCGGATCGGGCTCCGCCAGCAGCAACAGGTGGCGCAGCGGCAGTCCCGCCTCCCGGGCCGCCGCCAGCAGCCGAAGCTCCACCTGCTCGGGAAACACGGTCTCGCCGCCGCTGTTGATGGCGCCATCGCACCGGCCCAGCAGCTCCAGGCCCCCGGCCTTGCCCCAGCGACCGAGGTCGCCGCTGCTCCACCAGCCCTCATCCAGGGGCAGCGGTTGGAAGCGGCCAGCGGCATGCTCCCCCAGCGCCAGGCTCGCGGCCCGCACCTGCACGGCTCCGCTGGCCGGATCGATCCGCAGCTGGGCGTGGGGCAGGGCCGTGCCGCAGCCGCTCTCCCCCGCCAGAAAGCGCTGCGGCGCCAGCGCCGTGACCATGGCGCCGGTCTCGCTGCTGCCATAGCAGGGGGAGAGGGGCAGCTCCAGCCGCCGGCAGCATTCGGCCAGATCCTCCGGCAGGGCGGCGCCGCCCACCCAGATGAGCCGGCAGCCCCTCAGCCAGTCCTCCCCGGCGCGGTGCTCCAGCAGCCGCCGCAGCTGGGTGGGCACCAGCGACAGCAGCGCCGGCTGATCGGCCGGCAATGGGCAGGCTGCCGCCAGGGCAGCGGGATCCCGCAGCAAGGCTGGGGCCAGCCAGCGCAGCCGCCCCCCCAGCCGGCGCGCCCGCAGCCAGGGCATCAGGCCGCTCACGTGGTGAAGGGGCAAGGGATCGAGCCACAGGCAGGTCGCCGGATCGAGGCCCTGCTCCAGCAGCCACGGCCCCAGCCCATCGGCGGCGGCCTCCAGGCCGGCCACCCCCAGCTGCACCCAGCGCCGCCCTCCGGCACTGCCGCCGCTGCCGACCACCACCGCCGGCCCAGGCGGAGCTTGCGGCGCGAGGGCCGCCGCCAGGGCCGCCTGCTCGCCGGGCGCCGGCAGGGCGATCACGGCGCCATCGTCCACGGCCTGCTCCAGCAGCGCCGCCGCACTCGCTGGGTCGGCGGCCATGGCCTCAGCAGGGAGCGCCAGGGAGCGCACCGGCCCCTTGGGCCAACGATCATCGGCCTGATTCACGGCCCCTCCGCCTCCAGAGACGCCCAGGCAACGGCGGGATCGGCGTCGAACAGGGGGCCGGTGGGCCGCCACTGGGGCGCCAGGCCGGGGGCTGTGGGGGTGGGACCGCGCCACTGCAGGGCGGCGGCGTGCTCCACCAGCCTTCGTCCGACACCGGTTTCAAAGGCGGTGCTCACCATCCAGCCGGCTCTGCCGGCGGCCAAAGCCGCGAGCAGCGGCCGGGGATCACCCTCCAGCGCGGGCCGCCGCACCTGCCAGCCGCTCCAGCGCTGCCGCAGCCAGGGGTGGCGCCACAGGGATTCATCTAGCGCCACCGGCAGCCGAGCCGCCAACGCCTCCAGCCCTTCGAGGTCGTCGTCGGCCAGGGGCTGCTCCAGCCATTCCAGCCGCGGCTCCTGGGCCAGCCGTTCGGCCCAGGCGGCAGCGGTGGCCCGATCCCAGCCCCCGTTGGCATCGAGCCGGAGCCGGGCAGCCTCGGGCAGGCGCTCCAGCACCACCTCAAGCAGCTGGCGTTCCAGGGCATCATCACCGGCGGCGACCTTCCACTTCAGCGTCTGGGCGTTGCTGGCCAGGGCCTCCTCCAGGGCTGGCAGCACCGCCGCCCCCGCCGGCAGCAGCCAGGCCGATGGCGGCGCTGCCAACCATCCTTCCGCCAACCAGCCTTCCGCCAAACCGCCTGCCGGCGCCTCACCAGCCCAACCCTCCAGCTCCGCCAGGGCAGCACCGATGCCAAAAGCAAGGGACCCGGGCATCGTTGGCAACGCCTCCTCCAGCTGCTGCCGGCTCAGGCTGGGTCCCAGCTCCGCGATCGTTGCCCTGCAGGCCGCAGGGGTGTCGGCACAGGCGCCCGGTGCGCCTCCCCGCAGGCCCACGCCAAGCTCCAGCGGCGCCGCCTCCCCCCAGCCCAGCCGGCCATCGCTGGCCTGCAGCCGCAGCAACCAGCCGGCACGCTCCTGCAACGCCCCCTGGGCGGTGACCAACGCCCGCGGCAGCGCGAAACGAAAGGGTCGCCACTCCAGAGTCAGCGGTGGGCTCAGCGGTGGGCTCACCGGACCCCGGCGAACCCCAGCAGGGGTGCCACCGCCAACCCAGCCGCCAGACCCAGGCCGCTGAGGGCCTGGAAGCGCAGAGCCAGGAACTTGCTGCCGCCGATCCGCTCGGGCTGGTCGTGGTGGTCGCGCAGCAGCTGGATCAGGGAGCGGGCCGGCGGCAAACCCACCACCCCCAACAGGGCCGTGAGGGGCCAGTGGCCGAGCAGCACCGGTGCCCACTGCAGGGCGAAGCTGGCGGCGATGAACCAGGGCACCAGGCCGGCGGCGGTGGCGGTGCCGAGTCGCACCACCGGCGAACGCTTGCCGTAGGCGGCATCCTCAGCCACCTGGTGAAAGTGGGAGCAGAACAGCACCAGGGTGGTGGCCAGGGCCGGGCCGCTGCCTAGGGCGAGAGCCTGGCTCCAGGGCACCGGGGTGCTGCTGCCGGCGGCGGCGGCGGGGGCCAGGGCGAGCAGGGCGGCGGCCGTGGCGCAGGGCCCGAAGGCCAGCCAGCAGAGCGGTTCCCCCAGGCCCCGGTAGCCCAGCCGGAAGGGCGGACCCTGGTACACGTAGCCGAGACCGCAGCAGGCCAGCACCAGGGCCAGCACCACCGGGCTGCTGCGCAGCGCCACCAGGGCCATCAGGCCGAGCCCCACCACCAGGGCCCCATTGGCCAGGGCCGACACCCGGTCGCGGCGGCCGGTGAGGTTCACCACCGAATGGGGCTTGCCGCCGGCATCCACGCCGGTGTCGGCGTCGAACACATCGTTGGCGAGGTTCTCCCAGGCCAGCAGCAGCACGGCCGCCAGCAGAAACAGCAGCAACTGGTCGGCCCGCACCGGCAGGCCACGTCCCCAGCGCCAGCCGGCCGCCAGCAGCACCGGCATCACCGCCACCGCGTACATCGGCCACTTGATCGCCGCCCTCCAAAGGCGCCGCCGGTCCGGGGTCGGGGAACTGGGGGTGGGCAGCGAGGCGTAACGGCTTGCGACGACCTGGGGCTCGGACATGGGGGCGAGGGCCGGCGTGCCTGCAAAGACCCATACATTTGAGCAGCTCTCCGTGCCGGTCCCGAGGTCCTCCCTGGTGCAGGCCCCCCCGTCCTTCACAGACCTGCTGGCGGACGCCACCGCCGCCACCGAGGCCGCCCGGCAGGATCCCGCCCGTCCGGAGGACGACGGGGTGCTGAGCCTGGCCGTGCCCCTGCGCGCCATCGCTGGCCTCGATCCCCTGCAGCTGCTG
>CAMASU010000145.1 GCA_945861105.1 Synechococcus sp. UW140 | reverse complement strand
TGGTCGAGCAGGGACGCCACGGGAGCAGGGGCGGGGTCACCGTCAAGCTAGCCAGGGCGACCGGTGGCGGCCCTGGATGGCGGAATCTGTTCGATCACCAGCAAAGATTCGATGATCCCCTTCGCCACGGGGGCCGCCACGGTGGAGCCGTAGGCATTCCCCCCCTGGGGTTCATCGACCACCACCAGCACCACATACCGCGGATCATCGATGGGCAGGTGGGCCACGAAGCTGGTGATGCGGGCCCCGGGGATGTAGACCCCATTGGCCGCCTTCTGGGCCGTGCCGGTCTTGCCACCGATGCGGTAGCCGGGCACCTGGGCCGGTTTGCCGCTGCCCTTCTGCACCACGGTCTCGAGCCAGGCCAGCACCTGGCGGCACACCGCCGGATCCAGCAGCTGACGGCCACTGGTGGGGCCCGGGCCACCGAGGGCATCGCCGGTGCGCAGCCCGCGGGTGATGTGGGGATCCACGAGACGGCCGCCGTTGACCAGCATCCCGTGCAGCTGCACCAGCTTGAGGGGGGTGAGGGCCAGGCCCTGGCCGAAGGCGGCGGTGGCAGGTTCAATCGCATTGTCGAGGAACGTGGCCCGATCCTTGAGCTGACCGCTCACCGCCCCGGGCAGGTCGGTCCGCGGGGCCCCGTCGATGCCGATCCTGTGCAACCAGTCCCAGTAGAGGGAGGGTTTGAGCTGGCGCATCGCCTGCACCATGCCCACATTGCTGGACACCTGCAGCACCGTGGCCAGGTCGATGGTGCCGTGGCCGGAACGGTCGGCATTGAAGATGGGCCAGCCGCTGATCTGCAGCTGGCCGATGTCGTCGACCACGGTGTCGGCATTGAGCACCTTCTCCTGGAGGCCGATGGCCAGGTTGATGGGCTTGAACGTCGAGCCCGGTTCGTACAGGTCCTGCACCGACCATTCGCGGAACAGGGAGGGGGAGAAGGACCAGTAGCGGTTGGGGTCGTAGGTGGGGACCGACGTGAGGGCCAGCAGCTCCCCGTTGCGGGCATCCATGACGATGGCAGCCCCCCGTTTGGCGTGCCAGTGGCGCACCGCCCGGGCCAGCTCCAGCTGGGCCACCCGCTGCAGACGGGTGTCGAGGGTGAGCTGCAACCGCAGATCATCGCGGTAGAGCATGCCGGCATTGAGGCCGTCGGGCAGGGGCACACCATCGGCGGTGCGGCGCAGGCCGATGGTGCTTTCCTGGCTGCGCAGGTCGGTGTCCCGGCTCTGTTCGAGACCGGCCTGGGGCACACGGTCGAGGTTGAGAAAGCCGACGACGTTGGCGAACAGGGAACCCTGGGGGTAGAGGCGCTGGGGGCCGGGGCTGAGGTCGATGCCGTCGATGGCCAGCTCCCGCACCCGCCGCGCCAGGGAGGGTTCGAGGTCGGTGGCGAGACGGATGCCCGAGGGGCGGTCACCCATGCGACGCATCAGTTCCGTGGCATCGACTCCGAGCACCGGTGCCAGCCGGCGGGCCACCTCGATGGGCCGACGAGGACGGTTGGGATCGGCGGTCTCGGGATCCTTGGGGTCGTGGAAGCGGAAGTAGCGGGGGTGGGCCCAGACGGTCACCCGTTCTTCGTCAAAGGCGATCAGGCGACCGTTGCGATCGACAATGCTGCGCTTGCGGCCCAGGGGGGGGATGCGCTCGGTCTGCACCTGCCGGGCCCGGGTGGCCAGGCCATCGGCGGCGACCACCTGCAGCCAGGCAAGCCGGCCGGCGAGCCCCCCCAGGGCCAGCAGCAGCACCGCCAGCACAAGCTTGAGCCGCCCCACAGGCACCAGCTGCAGGGGCACTGGAGCCGAACCACGGGCATGGCGGGCGCTGGCGGGCCGGCGAGCCGGCTGGGGGGGACGACGGGCCAAGGACAGTCTCAGTAGCCGCTGGCCAGCAGGTTGTAGTCCAGGGGGGGCTGGACCGGTCGGCTGGTGCTGGGAGCGGCGGGGGGCTGGGGCAGAAACACGAGATCCCGGCTGCGGGTGGCCACGAGCATCCCCGGTCGGCGGGCCCGCTGCAGGTGGTACTGCTCCAGGGAGGCGATCGATTCGGTGACGCGGTGCTCGAGCTCCTGGGCGGCCCGCAGGTCGCTGAAATCACTGCTCCAGCGGGCCTGCCAGTGGAGGGTCAGCCCGGCCAGGACCGCGCCGGTGATCCCCACGGCCAGCAGGGTGCCGTCGGCCACCCGATGCAGGCCCGCCAGCCAGGGGGCCTGCCGCTCGACCCGCCGGGCCGAGAGGGTGCCCTGGAGCACCTCAAGGGACCGCTGCTGCCGTTGCTGGCGGCGCTCGGCCACCAGGCTGCGGCGCTGGCGGCGCCCATGACTCTCCACCGGGCGGGTCGGGCTGGGTCGATGGGCGACGTTGACAGCGACCACGGCTGCGGTGGATAGGCAATGCGCCAGGGAATCACCCGCATGCCACCCCGTCAAGGGTCAGCTGCCCAACAGCAACAGGTTGAGGAAGGTGAACCCGTTCCAGAGGCCATGCATGAGTGTGCAGCTCAACAGCCTGCCGGTCTGCAGCCGCAACCAGCCCAGCACCAGGCCCAGGGCGAGCAGCGGCAGGGCCTCACTGAAGCTCAGATGCGCCAGGGCGAACACCAGGGCACTGGTCACCACGGCCGGCAGAGGCCCCCAGGTGCGGCCGATCACCGGCAGCAGCACCCCCCGGAACAGCAGCTCCTCGAACAGGGGAGCCACCACGATCGCGGTGAGGGCCAGCAGGCCGAGGGCCAGATGATCGCGGCTGTCAAGCACCTGCTGCAGCAGCGGATTGCTGCCGCCGACATCGGGCCAGAGCTGTTCCACCAGCCAGCCACTCAGGGCGACCGCGGGAAGGCTGAGCAGCAGCCCCCTCAGCCCCTGGACCAGGCACACGGGAGCCGGCCGCCATTGCAGCCAGCCCCCCTCCGGCACCGGCCCCCGGCCCCGCAGCAGAAGGGCGAGCAGCGCCAGCGCCGGCAGGCCGGAGGCGACATAAATCAGCACCACCCCGGCGGCGTCCCGGGCCGCCGGGGTGAGGTCGGCGGCCTCCAGGGCCTGCTGCACCGCTGGCAGCACCAGCAGCGGCGTCAGGATCTGGCCGAGCACCACAAACCCGCCGGCCAGGATCAGCAGCAGTTCCGAGGGGGCCAGGTCAGGCCCCTGCAGGGGCGGCGCCGCGGGCAGCCGTCCCCGCCGCACTTGCCACAGCAGGCGCAGGGCAAGGGCAGAGCCGCTGATCACCCCCAGCAGCGGCAGCAGATTGATCAGCAGCAGCCGCAGGCCGGCCAGGCGCAGGTCCGCAGGGGTGGGACAGGCGGGATCCGGCCGCTCCAGGCCGGCGCAGATCAGCTGCCGATAGATCGGACGGGCCGGCAACCGCTGGGGCTGTCCGGAGGGTGCCAGCAGCTGACGGCTCAGCTCCTGCAGGTCGCGATCACCCAGATCCCGGGCCGTGGCGAGGTGCCGGCGGGCCGCCTCCCCCTGGCCCAGGTGCTGCTCCAGCACGGCCCGCTCGATCAGCACCGGCGCCGTTGTGGCATCGGGCATCGCTTCGAGGTGCTCCAGAAGCCGTCGATCGGCTCCCTCGATTCCGAAGGGGGCCAGGGAAGACGCGGCCGGACTCTGCTGCACCAGGGCCTCGAGTTCCAGCTGGCGGGTCACCAGGGCATCCCCCACCGAGGCCCGCTCCAGGCTCTGCCACAGGGACGCACCCCAGATCAGGGCGGCCAGCACCAGGCTCAGCCAGGCGAGCAGGGGGATCCACGGGGCTGGTGGGCGCTTGCCCTCGCTCGTTGTCACCCGTTCGGCAGAGGCGGCAGGGTGCATTGTGACCCCCGTCAGGTCCGGGGTCCCGGAGCCCTCTTCTACGATGGCCGCCACCGCAGCCACTGACGCGTGACCACCAGGATCCTGCTGGCCCGTCACGGTCTGAGCACCTACAACCTGGAAGGCAGGATCCAGGGACGGGATGACCGCTCCCTGCTGTCGTCCAGGGGGGAGCAGCAGGCCCGCCAGCTCGGGGAGGCCCTGCGGGAGGTGCCCGTGACGGCCCTCTGGTGTTCCCCTCTGCAGCGGGCCCGCCGCACCGCCGAACTGCTGCTTGAAGCCCGTGGGGCCGGTCCGGCGGTGCAGTCCAGCGATGGGCTGCTCGAAATCGATCTCGCCCCCTGGACCGGCCTGGCCCGCGATGAGCTGCGCCAGCGCCACCCCGCCGAAGAGCACCTGTGGTCCAGCCGGCCGGAGGAGCTGGAACTGCAGCGCCCTGACGGCCGTCGCTATCGGCCCCTGCTGGAGCTGCATCAGCAGGCCCTGGACCTGTGGGAGGAGCTGCTGCAGTGCCATCCCCCGGACGGGGAGCACAGCGTCCTGGTGGTGGCCCACAACGGCATCCTCCGCTGTCTGCTGCTGGCGGCCCTGGGCCTGCCTCCGGCCGCCTTCGGCCGCTACAGGTTCGACAACGCCTCCCTGTCGGTGCTCAACGTGCGCCCCGGCGGCGACCGGGGACCGCAGGTGCAGATCGAGTCCCTCAACGCCCAGGGGCACCTGGGGGACCCCCTGCCCCGGTTCCGCGGCGGCCGCCGCCTGCTGCTGGTGCGCCATGGCGAGACCCACTGGAACCGGGAAGGGCGCTTCCAGGGACAGATCGACATCCCCCTGAACGAGCGCGGCAGGGCCCAGGCCGCAGCGGCCGGCAGCTTCCTGGCGGGCGAGACCCTGGACCGGGCCTACACCAGTTCGATGGCACGGCCACGGCAGACCGCCGAGGCGATCCTTGCCCAGCAACCGAAGCCGGTGCCGCTCACCAGCGTCGGCGGACTGGTGGAGATCGCCCACGGCGACTGGGAGGGTTGCCTCGAGGAGGACATCCGTGACCGCTGGCCCCAGTTGCTGTCCGACTGGCAGACCGCCCCTGAACGGGTGCAGATGCCCGGCGGTGAAACCATCCAGCAGGTGTGGGACCGGTCGGTGCACAGCTGGCAGCGGATCGCCGACGGCCTGCACCCCGGTGAGACCGCCCTGGTGGTCGCCCACGACGCCGTCAACAAGACGATTCTCTGCCATCTGCTGGGGCTCGGTGCCGGCGACATCTGGGCCGTCAAGCAGGGCAACGGCGGCGTCAGCGTCATCGACTACGGCCCGACGGCCGACCGGCCGCCGGTGGTGGCCTGCCTGAACCTCACCGGCCACCTGGGCGGCGTCCTCGATCGCACGGCTGCCGGAGCGCTGTGACGCTGCTGCTGCGGGGGGTGCGGGTGCTGGAGGGGCCAGGCCAGCCCCTGCGTCGTGCCGATGTGCGCCTCGTCGACGGTCGGCTGGAGGGCCTCACGGCAGCAGAGCCTGAGGGTGGCGGCGATGCCAGCGGCGGCGATGGCCTGCAGGCACCGGCCGATTGGCT
>CAMASU010000144.1 GCA_945861105.1 Synechococcus sp. UW140 | reverse complement strand
ATCAGATCATCCCAGGGACCGCCTTTGTCGACGACCCCCAGAACGATCGCCGTCATCGGCTCCATGGATCGCCAGGGATCCTGACGGCCGCTGAGCATGATCAGGCGGCCATCGGGATTGAGACGCTGCAGGGCTGCGGCAACGTCCTGCCAGTGCTCGCTCGCCTGCCCGAGATCCAGCAGCAGCAGTTCAGGAGCGACGCTGTGTTCCATCACCCCAACGGCCTCGGCAACCGACTCACAGACGGCCTGCAATTCAAGACCGCACTGCTCACTGAGCAGGCCACCAAGGGCCTGTCCGCACAGCTGATGATCCGCAACCACCAGACAGGTCAGAGGCTTCTCTACAGCAACGGGGAGCACCATCCTCAAGCCCCTAGTGGTGACGGGTTCAAACTCGTTCTACCCAGAAGTAGGGCCCCTGCAGGCAGTACCGCAGACAGGGATCTTTCCAGCTCCGAGCAGGACGCAGAACACTGAGGAATGCCCTTCGACCACCGCACCATGACGGCGACTCCCGCATCCACGCTGCCGGGCTTCCGCAGCCCCCGGCGGATCAGCATCACTGTCCCATACCACGCCTTTCATGCCCTGCAGCAACGCTCGGATGAAGAAGGGCGCTCGCTGAGCAACCTGGCGTCTTATCTGTTGGAGTCGTCACTGGGGCACCAGGCCGGCATTCGCCGGGGTGGCTGAGCCGTTGAAGGGGTCTGGGCGCAAGCTGTTGCTGTGGCTACGGTCCGACCAGACCCCACACATCGGTCACGATGGCACTCAAGGAATACCGTCCCGGGACTGCCTTCCCAGGCACGATCGGCCGCACAGCAGACGTGTCGACCCCTGCCTGGCCGATGCCGAACAGGGCCCGGGCTGGGGCTCCCAATGTGCTGTACATCGTGCTCGACGACACGGGCTTTGGTCAGCTCGGTTGCTACGGCAGCCCGATCGCCACGCCCAACCTCGATGCGCTGGCAGCCGACGGTCTGCGCTTCAACAACATGCACACCACGGCGCTGTGTTCGCCGTCGCGCTCCTGCATGCTCAACGGCCGCAACCACCACTCCAACGGCCTGGCCTGCATCACCGAAGGTTCGATGGGGTATCCGGGCTCGAACGGGATCATTCCGTTCGAGAACGGCTTTCTCTCCGAGATCCTGCTGCAGCATGGCTACAACACTTACGCCATCGGCAAGTGGCACCTCACGCCGGCTGAGCAGACCTCGGCGGCCGGTCCCTATGACCGCTGGCCCCTGGGTCGGGGCTTCGAGCGCTTTTACGGCTTCCTCGGCGGTGACACGCACCAGTACTACCCCGAACTGGTGCAGGACAACAGTCAGGTGGAACCCCCCGCAACTCCGGAGGAGGGATACCACCTCACCCCCGATCTGGTGGCGAAGGCAAAGGCGATGATCGCCGATGCCAAGCAGGTGGCCCCCGATAAACCCTTCTTCATGTACTTCTGCACCGGCGCCATGCATGCGCCCCACCACGTGCCGAAAGAGTGGGCTGATCGATACAAAGGCCAATTCGATGGCGGCTGGGATGCCTATCGCGAGCAGACCTTCGCCCGCCAGAAGGAGCTGGGCATCATCCCTGAGACCACGGTGCTGTCGCGCCACGATCCCGACGTGCCCGACTGGGATGGCCTCACGGCTGACGAGAAACGTCTCTATGCCCGGATGATGGAGGTGTTCGCCGGTTTTCTAGAGCACACCGATCACCACCTCGGTGAGCTGATCAGCTTCCTTAAGGAGATCGGTGAGTATGAGAACACCCTGATCATGGTGATCTCCGACAACGGCGCCAGCTCAGAGGGAGGACCAACAGGTTCGGTCAACGAAGGCAAATTCTTCAACAACGTTCCAGAGAATCTTGAGCAGAACCTTGCCGCCATTGACGACATCGGCGGTCCAAAGTACTTCAACCACTATCCCTGGGGATGGACCCACGCCGGCAACACTCCCTTCCGCCGCTGGAAACGCGAAACCTACCGAGGTGGGACCAGTGATCCGTTCATCGTCAGCTGGCCCAAAGGCATCACCGCCCGTGGCGAGATCCGCTCCCAGTACTGCCATGCAATCGACATGGTGCCCACGGTGCTCGACGCCATCGGCATTGAGCACCCCAATGCCATCCGTGGGGTGACCCAGAGCCCGATCGAGGGGTTTTCGCTGCTGTCATGTTTCAATGACGCTTCGGTGCCCAGCCTGCATCGAACCCAGTACTTCGAGATGTTCGGCCACCGCTCTCTCTACCACGAGGGCTGGAGGGCCGTGTGCCCATGGCCGGGAACCTCGTTCCTCGAGTCTGGCCGCCGCTTCGGCGAACCGATCAGTCACGAGCAACTGATTCAGCTGGACACCCACGGTTGGGAGCTTTACAACCTCAACGATGACTTCGCCGAGACTGACAACCTGGCGGCCAGCGAGCGGGACCGTCTGATCGCCATGATCAGCATGTGGTACGTCGAGGCCGGCAGATACAACGTGCTGCCGATCGACAGCCGCGGCACCCAGCGCTTCGCCGAGGAGCGACCACAGATCACCGCAGACCGGGAGCGGTACGTCTACTACCCCGGCACACAGATGGTGCCGACCAATGCGGCACCACGGGTGCTGAACCGCCCGCACACGATCTCAGTCGAGGTTGAGGTGCCCGAAGGGGGTGCCGAAGGCGTGCTGCTGAGCATGGGTGGCAACGACGGAGGCTTTGCCTTCTACGTGCAGAACGGTCGGCTGAGCTACGGCTACAACTATGTGGCCGAACAGTTCTTTCATGTGCACTCCGACGGCCCCGTCCCGGCCGGTCACCATATTGTGAGTGCCGAGTTCACTCCCACCGGTCCGGCTGACATCGCCAATGGCAAAGGAACACCTGCAAGGGTGGTGCTGTTCGTGGACGGCGAAGCCGTGGGTGAAGGCCAGCTGCCGGTGACGATCCCCCTCAGCCTCGGCCTCGCGGCCGGCGTGGCCGTCGGATCTGATCCCGGCTCCCCGGCCCTGCCCGACTACAAGCCACCCTTCGCCTACGGGGGCCGCATCCGGCGGGCTCTTGTCGATGTGAGCGGCACACCGGTGGAGGATCTCAAGGAACGGATGCGTCAGATCCTGGCGAGGCAGTAACCGCACGAGGGGAGAGGGACAGGAGCCTGCCGTTTGCTGCAACGATGCATCCCATCCATGGCTCCATCCACCCCCCAGCGTGGTGATTGTGGTGGTCATGGGCCATGACGCGATGCGAGTGTATCCACCTCCGACGCCACCGCCGGCTGACCCGTTGGCCTCCATCCACGATCAGCTGCTGCGGGCCGCCCGGGAGAGCCCCGAAGCTCTGCTCGCGCGTCTGAACACCACGGCCGAAGGCCTGAGCGATCTGCGGTCGGCACTGCGTCTCCCATGGCGGACCCATCTCGGGGCTGGGGCAACTGCTGCGCACGTTCCGGAATCCGCTGGTGGCCCTCACCGGCGAATCGCTGCCGGTGGGAAGCACAGCAACCTGCAGCGACCCCAGGCCGCACTGAATGATCCTCTGCACCTGCCTCTGATCCCTGGCCCGGACGCTCACGACCACTCGAACCCGTACCAGGGTCAACCGAGGCATCAGCGATGTGAGCCTGCTGTTTGTACGCTTCATGGCTGTGATGGCGCCGGCGGTGTTCGTCATCAACGGCCTCAGCACTGTGGACCTTGACAGGGTCGATTTTGGGTCGATCCGCCTCAGCCGCAGCCCTCCACGTACTCAACCGCCGGCTGCAGCCCCGCGCGGATTCTGGTGATCCGTCCCTGGCTCTCCTCGAACACCACCGCACTGGGCTTGCCTGGGGTGCGGATGACGATGGTGTGGCCTTTCGGGTCGTACTTGTGGGGGCCGATGGTGGCCTCGGGATGGCGTCGCCGGATCTCTTCAAGGGTCATGCGGGCGGTGATTCCGGTGCTGTTGGGCAGGCTCAGATCCAGCAGATCAGCCCGGGTGATCACCCCTTTCTCGACCATGAAACGCACGCCTGGATAAGCCTTGAACGTCACCCCATCACAGTCAGGATTGAGACGACGGCCACCAACGCGCTGCCCCAGCAGCCGCTCGGCGGCCCCCAGGGGCTGGCCGAACACCACCACCCCGTAGCCCGAAGGCCCCAGGGTCAATCCAGGATTCGCGCCGGCAATCGCCGGAGAAAGAGCGGCCAGAGCCACTGCCGCAAGAATCCACCTGGTCATGGTGCCAAACACGTCCCAACCCATGATGGTTCTACGGTCAGGGGTCAGTCCCCAGTTCCGCCAACTTCCCAATGGAGCCGTCAGGCCCCACTCTGCTCCGCCTCGAACAGCAGGCCCGCCGCGCCGGCACGGGGCTGGAGCCCACAGACCTACGCGGACGATGGGACCTGCAGCAGGTGTGGCCAAAGTCCGGTGGACAGCCTTCAACCCTCAGCAGCCAGCTGCTGCGCGCCCTCGCTGCCCGTCTCGAGATCGACACCGATGACGACGGCCTGCTGCTCAGCAACGCCGTGACCCTCGGCCCGTTTGAGCTGCGCTTCCGCGGCCGCGGCGCACTGCAGGGCAGACGGCCGCTGCTGGTGTTCGGCTTCGACCAACTGGAGCTGTCGTTGGCAGGCCGCCGCCTGCTGCAGCGCAACCTGCCGTCGGCCGATCCCCGGCGCCGGCCATTCTTCGCCCTGATTCACCGCCACCAGGACGGCTGGCTGGCCGCCCGCGGCCGCGGCGGCGGACTGGCCCTCTGGCAGCTGGCCGGCGACCCCGGGCTCAGACGTTGAACAGAAACTCCATCACGTCGCCTTCGGCGACGACGTACTCCTTGCCCTCGCTGCGCAGCCAGCCCTTGGCCCGGGCCTCCACCAGTGATCCGGCCTCGAGCAACTGGGCGTAGCCGATGGTCTGGGCGCGGATGAAACCGCGCTCGAAATCGCTGTGGATCACACCGGCGGCCTGGGGGGCTGTCATGCCGGCCTTGATGGTCCAGGCGCGGGTCTCCTTCTCACCTGTGGTGAAGTAGGTGCGCAGCCCCAGCAGGCTGTAGGTCGCGCGGATCAGGCTCCGCAGGCCCCCCTCGCTCACCCCCAGTCCCTCGAGGTAGTCGCGGCGTTCGTCGTCACCCAGTTCGATCAGTTCGGCCTCCACCTGGGCACTCACCCGCACCGTCTCGGCCCCCTCACGCCCGGCGAGAGAAGCCACGGCAGCAGCGAAGGGATTGCCCGCCGCCAGGTCATCTTCCGCCACGTTCGCGGCATAGATGATCGGCTTGGCCGTCAGCAAGCCCAGGGGCTGCACCAGGGCCTGCTCCTCGTCGGTGAGGGTGACCGAGCGGGCGGCGCCACCGGCATCCAGCACCACGGCGATGCGCTCGAGGGCCGCCTCTTCCTGCTGGGCCTCCTTGCTGGTG
>CAMASU010000143.1 GCA_945861105.1 Synechococcus sp. UW140 | reverse complement strand
CCGTTCCCGCCGCGGCGGATCGCCCCCCGTCGGATCCCGCCGTTCCCAGCACCACCACAGCAGTTCGGCCCAGGCCACCAGGGCCGGTGTTTCGGTTTCGGTGGCCGGGGGAGCCTCGAGGCTGCTGTTGAGGTGCTGCTCGAGGGCGGTCAGCAGCCGTGCCATCGCCTGGTCCCACTGGGGGCGGCATTGCTCCAGTTCAACGTCGCTGGCCATGGCGCCCAGGTTGTGCCAGGTGGCCTCCCAGCCCTCCAGCCGCGGCAGCACCGCTGTCCAACCCTGGCTTTCGCCCAGTTCGCGGCAGCGGTCGAGCTCAAGCACCGCCAGTTCGAGGGCCAGCCGCCGCCGCTGGCGTTCATCGATGCCCCAGGTCATCGCCTCCCGCCACACGGTGGCCAGGGCCGCCGTCGGCAGCGGCAGCTCGAGCAGGGTTTCGAGCGGCACCTGCAGCACCTGATCGCGGTCGCTCATGGTGTCTGCTCCAGGGCGCGGCGGGCACGGGCCAGCTGGGCTTCGAGCCGAGGCAGCAGCGCCGCCATCGCCTGCACGCTGCCCTGGTGCCCCTCCAGCTCGCGTTCCAGCTGGTCTTCATGGTCCTGCAGCAGGGCCACCCATTCCTGCAGCCGCCGCCCCTCCCGCGCCAGCGGCTGTGCTCGCGGCCCGGCAGGGCTGACGGCCGTGCCGCCGTCGTCGCCCTGCCGCAGCAGCGCCAGCCAGTCATCGGCCGCCGGCTCCAGCCGCCAACGGGCCTGGCCATCGTTGCCAGCTGTGTCGGCCTCGGCCTCCAGTTCGAGGTAAGCCGCCCGCAGCGCCGGATCCAACCGCAGCACCGTGCTCGCCACCAGGGCCAGCAGCTCGGTGCGACCGTCGGGCAGCGGCTGGCGTTGCAGTTCGGGCAGTTGCCGCTGCAGCGCCGCCATCGCGTCGGCGTCGAGGCCGGCGGTGTTGAGCACGGTGAACCGCTGGCGGTGGCGTCGCTTGAGCTGGCCCGCCAGCTGCAGCTGCCGCCGCCAGCCGTCGAGGTCGGCCCCGGCCTGCTGGGCCAGGCTGGCCAGGGCCAGCGGGGGTGGGCCATACAGCAGCCACGCCTGCCAGGGCCCGCCCAGGTCGTCGAGGTCGGCCAGGGGCGGACTGCCGGCCGCCAGCCCCGGGGCCAGGCTGCTGCCCGGCAGCGCGTAGATCCAGGCCGGTGCCGGTGCAGACCATGCCGTCATGGCAGCCGCAGCAGAATGGAACCCTGTCGCCCCTGGCCCCGGTGCAACCCCAGACCGAGACGCTGATCCAGGGACTGGTGTCGATGCCCGGTGACCCGGGGCTGCTGCAGCTGCTGGGCAATCAGCTCGAGGCCAGCGGCGACTGGCCCACCCTGCGGCGCGTGTTTCTGCAGCAGCTGGCCCACGTGCCCAAGGGGTCGGACCTCGAAGCCTACGTCGCCTATCTGTCGGCCAAGGCCTGCCATGAACTGGGCGAAAGCCGTGAGGCCCTCAGCCTCGCCGGTCGTGCCGTGCAGCTCAACCCCGGCTTCGCCTACGCCCACCATCTGCATGGCCATTGCCTGGCCCGGGCCGGCCGCCGCGGTGAGGCCATCGCCGCCCAGCACCGCTGCGCCGACCTGGCCCCGGCCTTCCCCTGGTGCTGGTTCGAGATCGGCCGCCTCCACGAGGCCCAGGGTCAACGGGTGGCCGCCGCCCGCAGCTTCCGCGAAGCCCTCGAACGCCAACGGGTCAGCGACCCCGACCACCTGCGCCCCATCGAGGTGGCCCTGGCCGATGTCGAGCAGGCGCTGCTGCGCCACGAAGACGAAGAAGCCTGGCGCAGCCTCTGGCCCGACCGGCCCATGCCGCCGCCCCACGAACAGCTGCCCCCCCCCGACCGCCTGGCCATGGCCGTCGCCCGTCTGCAGCTGCTGCTCGACCATCGCGGCATTCCGCCGGCCTAGGTCCAGCCCAGCGGGTCGAATTCCCGCGGGCGGCCGTCCAGGTGCTGACGGCTGCTGGCCGCCGGCCACCAGGGCCCCTCGCCCGCCAGGGCCTGCGGCCAGCGTTGCGCAATCCGCTGCCGTGCCGGCAGGGCCGTGGCGCTGCGTTTCACATCACGGGTCGAGGCTTCGTCGTGGCGCAGCACCACCCCGTCGGGCACCAGCTGGCGGTAGCCCGCCGCCCCCAGCCGCAGGCACAGGTCCACATCGTTGTATTCCACCGGGAATGCCGGATCGAAGCCGCCGCTGGCCAGAAACAGCTGCCGCCGCAGCATCAGGCAGGCCCCCGTCACCAGCCCCCAGCCCGTGAGTCGGCGGCTGCGGCCCCGGTGCACCCCGTGCTGTTCGGGCAGATGGCGGTAGGGGTGTTCGCAGCCGCTGCCCAGCCCCGTCACCACCCCCGCATGCTGGATCGTGCCGTCGGCATGCAGCAGCACCGCCCCCACGGCCCCCACCGCCGGCCGCAGGGCCTGGGCCGCCAGTCGCTGCAGCCATGGCGTGGGGGGCCCCATCACGTCGTTGTTGAGGCACAGCAGCAGCTCGCCGCGGGCGACGCGGGCGGCGGCGTTGTTGAGGCGGCTCCAGTTGAACGGTTCATCGCGCGGCAGCACCTGCAGCCGCAGGCCCGGCTGCTGCTGCCACCGCTGCAGCAGGTCGGCCGTGGCCTGCAATCGCGAGCCGTTGTCGACCACCCACGGCTCAAGCCGCACCTGCGGGCTGGCCGCTGCCCCCCGGCGCAGCCCCTCGAGGCAGCGGGCCAGCAGGTCGGGCCGGTCGCGGGTGGGCACCACGACGCTGATCAGTGGTGGTGCCGCCGGCAGGGCCCACTGCAGCCGCAGCCCTTCGCCGTCGGGCGCCACCAGCAGCAGCCGTTCCCCCTGCCGTTGCAGATGGGCCGCCATCGCCGCCGCCCGCTCGTGGGTTTCGACCAGTGGCCGGGGGCGGTGGGCCAGGATGCGCGGCAGCGCCACGATGCGCGGCCCCGCCTCGAGGGCCTGCAGCTGCCAGGCGAACCGCTGCACGGGATCCAGCGGTGGGGGCGGCAGGCCGTTCGCCTCCAGCCAGGCCTCGCGCCAGAGGCTGTGGCTGTCGAGCCAGGGGGTGGCCCAGAAGCTTTCGGGCACCCAGCCCGGCTTGAACCACGGATCCCAGCGGCGCCCGCCCGCCTCGAGCCGGTCTTCGTCGCCGTAGACCAGGTCGGGCGGTGGCGCCCCCTGGGCCCCGTCGGCCGCCAGCAGCATCGCCAACTGCTTTCCCAGGTCGGGTCGCAGCTGGCAGTGGGGATCCCGCAGCAGCCGCCAGCCCGCCGGCAGCGCCGTGAAGCCCGGCGCCGGCCTGGGTTCCAGCCGCCGTTGCCACAGCCGGTAAGCCCGCGGCGGCAGGCCCGTGGCCAGCCGTTCCCCCCGCAGGGCCGCCAGCCCTTCCAGTTCCTTCCAGCGCAGCCATACCCACGGCTCCCCCGGCAGGGCCAACGCCGCCCGGCGGAAGGCATCGGCTGCCGCCCCCCAGCGCCCCTGCCCTTCGAGCAGCTCGGCCGCCGCCAGCCAGTTCCAGCCCAGCTGCGGATGCACCCGGCCGCTGGCCCGCTGCAGCGCCAGGGCCTCGGCCGCTCGACCCTGGCGCCGCCGCAGCAGCCCCAGGTAATGCAACGCCGCCCCGTGGGGCCCGCCGCTGGCCAGGCAGGCCCAGAACAGCCCCTCGGCTCCCTCGGCCTCGCCCCGCTCGAAGGCCTCGCGCCCCTGCTGGTACAGCTCTTCGGCGCTGGCGGCGGCCATGGCGCAGGCGGGGTGCCGGTCGATGCCAGCATGGCCCCCTCTGCATCCATCCATGGCGGCCCGGCCCCTGGTGGTGAACCTCTGGGGACATCTCAGTGGATCCTTCGGCCTCGGAGAAGGCGCCCGCTGCACGGCCCGGGCCCTCGAGGCCGCCGGGTTGCAGGTGCGTTGGTGCGACCTGCCCCTCAGCAGCCATCCCGGCGACCATCCGCTGCCCGACCGGGGGCCCGAGGGGCCGGCCCTGGTCGACCTGATCCACACCAACCCCAACGTGCTGCGCAGCAGCGACAGCCTCGGGCGGCGGCTGCAGCTGCAGGCTCCCCTGCGCATCGGCTTCTGGGCCTGGGAACTCGAGCAGTTCCCCACCGGCTGGGACTGGGGTTTCGCCGGCCTCGACCAGCTCTGGTGCCCCTCGGCCTTCACCGCCGCCGCCCTGGGGCTCCGCAGCCCCGTGCCGGTCACGGCCCTGCCGCACCTCATCGACTGGTCCCGGGCCGACCGGCTGGCCCGGCTGCGGGCCTGGCGGGGCCGGTCGGCCCTGTTCACGGTCTTTTACACCTTCGACGGCTGGAGCACCGAAGGGCGCAAGAACCCCTTCGCCGTGATCGATGCCTTTCAGCTGGCCTTCCCCCGCGATGGCGAAGACGGGCCGCCGGCGCGGCTGTGGCTCAAGCTCTCGAGTGCCGGCCAGTTTCCTGACCTGGCGGCGCGCCTGCGGGCCCGGGCCGCAGGCGACCCCCGCATCGAGCTGATCGAACAACACCTCAGCATCGAGGCCCTCGATGGCCTGTATCGCGACGCCGACGTGCTGCTGAGCCTGCACCGCTCCGAAGGGTTCGGTCTCACCCTGGCCGAGGCCATGGCCGCCGGTCTGCCGGTGGTGGCCAGCGGTTATTCGGGCAACCTCGAGTTCATGGACAGTGACAGTGCCCTGCTGGTGCCCGCCCCTCTGGTCACGATCCAGCACAGCCAGGGCGACTACCGCCGCGGCTGCCGCTGGGGTGAACCCTGCGTCGCCACTGCTGCCCAGCACCTGCGCCAGCTGGCCGCCGACCCCGCCCTCGGCCGCCGCCTGGCCATGGCCGGCCGCCAGGCCGTGGCCGACCGGCTCGCCCCCGAACGGCTGGCGGCGATCGTGGCCGAACGCATCGGCAGCCTGCTGCGCTGGGGCGGCCGCCAGGAGCTGCTGGCGGCCCTACCCGCCGGCCATCCCCTCACCGCCCTCCAGTAACCGCTCCAGCCGCTGGCGCAGGGCCTGCTCACCCGGCTGGGGCTGGCGCCGCAGCAACGCCAGGGCGCCATCGCCATCGAGGCGGGCCAGGTGGTCTTGCCACACCAGCGCCCGCACCGCCGCCGCCGGGCAGCCCCGGTCGCACAGCCAGCACGCCAGATCACTGCCCACCACCCGCACTGCCGCCGCCTCGGCCCCCTGCAGCCACACGGGTGGGGCCGTCCAGTCGATGGGCTCGGCCGCCGCGAACCGCTCCAGCCGTTCGCTGGCCCGTTCGGGGGCCAGGGTCTGCAGCACCTCCAGCAGGTTGCGGGCGGTGAGGGGGCTGTCGCTGCCCCAGGCCAGGGCGGTTTCGAACCATTCGGCCGCGGCTTCGGCCTGCTGCAGCGCCCGGTGGGCATCGCCCAGCTTGTGGGGAATCCAGGG
>CAMASU010000142.1 GCA_945861105.1 Synechococcus sp. UW140 | reverse complement strand
CCGGCTCTGATGTGGCCGGCTCGGTCACAGGGGGCACCCGCCTGCTGTCGGATCAGCTGACCCTGCGCATCAGCGCCGACCCCGGCAAAGGCTTCATCGATCGGATGATCGCCCTGGTTGAGGGGGCCGAACGCAGCAAGACCCCCAACGAAATCGCCCTCACGGTGCTGCTGGCGGTGCTGACCCAGGTGTTTCTGATCGCCGTTGCCACCCTGCCGCCCGTGGCCGGCTTCGTCGGGCAGGCGCCCTCGGTGGTGACCCTCATCGCCCTGCTGGTGGCGTTGATTCCCACCACGATCGGCGGGCTGCTGAGTGCCATCGGCATCGCCGGCATGGACCGGGTGGCGCAGTTCAACGTCATCGCCACCTCGGGCCGGGCCGTGGAGGCCTGCGGTGACGTCAACACCCTCGTGCTCGACAAGACGGGCACCATCACCCTTGGCAACCGCCTCGCCGATGCCTTTCTGCCCGTGGGCGACCACGATCTGGAGGGCCTGGCGGCCGTGGCCCTTGGGGCCAGCTGCTTCGACCAGACCCCTGAGGGTCGCTCGATCGTGAGGCTGGCCGAGACCCTGGCAGCGCCCTTGCCCTTTGAGCCGGCCACCGCCAGCGCCATTGAGTTCTCGGCCCGCACCCGCATGAGCGGCAGCGATGGTGCCGACGGGATCGAGTACCGCAAAGGGGCGGTGGAGGCGATCAAGGGGTTCGTGCGCTCCCGTGGCGGCCAGGTGCCCGATGCCCTCGACGCTGCCTACGAACAGGTGTCACGGCAGGGCGGCACGCCCCTGGCGGTGTGCCGTGGCGGTGAGGTGTTCGGTGTGATCCACCTCAAGGACATCATCAAACCGGGCATCCGCGAGCGGTTCGAGCAGCTGCGTCGCATGGGCATCCGCACAGTAATGCTCACGGGCGACAACCCGATCACCGCGGGCGTGATCGCCCGCGAAGCCGGCGTGGATGACTTCATCGCCGAAGCCACGCCAGAGGACAAGATCCGCGTGATTCAGCAGGAACAGGCCCTCGGCAAGCTGGTGGCGATGACGGGTGACGGCTCGAACGACGCGCCGGCCCTGGCCCAGGCGAATGTGGGAGTGGCCATGAATTCGGGCACCCAGGCCGCCAAGGAGGCCGCCAACATGGTGGACCTCGACAGCGATCCGACCAAGCTGATTGACATCGTCACCATCGGCAAGCAGCTGCTGATCACCCGCGGAGCCCTCACCACCTTTTCGATCGCCAATGATGTCGCCAAATACTTCGCAATCCTGCCGGCCCTGTTCACCGCTGCCGGCCTGGGCCCGCTCAACGTGATGCAGCTGGCCTCACCCCGGTCGGCCATCGTCTCGGCGATGGTCTTCAATGCGCTGATCATTCCGGCCCTGGTGCCCCTGGCCCTGAGGGGCGTGGCCTTCAGGCCCCTCTCTGCCGATCAGCTGCTGCAGCGCAACCTGCTGCTCTATGGCGCCGGTGGCCTGGTCGCCCCCTTTGTGGGCATCAAGCTCATTGATGTGGCCGTCAACGCCCTGCACCTGGTCTGACCACTCCCATGGCCCACCGCTCCCTGTTGCGCTTCTGGTTGCCGCTGCTGCTCGTGGTGACCCTGCTGGCCTTGCTGCGGGCCGTCGGCGGCACCCATCCCGGCCTGCACGGCCTGCCCCTGGCCCTGCTGCTGACGGGCACCATTGCCCTCTCGGGCTATCTGTTCGTTGTGATCGCCCGACCGGAGACCTTCTGATGACACTGACTGCCCAACTGCTGCGGGGCCTGCGCCTCACCCTGGTGCTGTGGCTGCTGACCGTCGTGGTGATCACCCTGCCGCTGCTGGGCCTGGCGCGGGTGCTGGCACCCGGGGCCGCCGCTGGAAGCCTGGTGACGCACAACGGCACCGTGGTGGGGTCGAGGCTGATCGGCCAGCCGCTCAAGGGCGAGCGTTACCTGCAGGGCCGCCCCGGTGGTCAACCGAACCTGTCGGTCGCCAATCCAGAGCTGGCCAGCCGGGTCGCCGCCGCCAGTGGGCGCTGGCAGCAGGCCGGTGTGGCCAGACCTGCGGCGGATCTGCTGCTCGATTCGGCCTCGGGGGTCGATCCGCACATCAGCCTGGCGGCAGCCCTGCAGCAGGTGCCACGGCTGGCGGCCGCCCGCGGGATGGCGCCCCAGCAGCTCGAGCGCCTGCTGCGCCAGCATCTTGAGGGTCCTGGCGGCCTGCGGGCGATCGAGCCGGTGGTGAATGTGCTGGGGGTCAACCTCGCCCTCGACGCCATCAGCAACGGCGACCCGGCGGTCCGGTGATCCGCTCGACGGTCCGCCGGGGACGGCACAAGGTCTTCATCGGCATGGCGCCGGGGGTGGGCAAGACCTGCCGCATGTTGCAGGAGGCCCGGGAGGTGCGGCGTGAAGGCACCGACGTGGTGATCGGCCTGCTCGAAACCCATGGGCGACCCGACACCGCCCGGGAGGCCGAGGGCCTCGAGCAGGTGCCACGCCGGCGCCTGCGGGTGCAGGGGGTGGAGGTGGAGGAGATGGATGTGGCAGCGATCCTGGCGCGGCATCCGCAGCTGGTGCTGGTGGACGAGCTGGCGCACACCAATGGAGCCGGCAGCGAACGGCAGAAGCGCTGGCAAGACGTGGAGATGCTGTTGTTGTCAGGGCTGGATGTGTATTCGACGCTCAACATCCAGCACCTCGAAAGCCTCAACGACCTGGTGGCCGAACTGACCGGGGTGGTGGTGCGGGAACGCATCCCCAACCGGGTGCTTGAGCTGGCCGATGAGGTGGTGCTGGTGGATGTGACACCCGAAACCCTGGAGGAGCGCCTGCGGGAGGGCAAGGTCTACGCACCGGAGAAGGTGGCCCAGGCCCTGACCCACTTCTTCCAACGGCGCCATCTGGTGGCCTTACGGGAACTGTCCCTGCGGGAGGTGGCCGACCGGGTGGAGAACGATGTGCCTGCCTCCGTCACGCCCTTGCGGGAACGGGTGATGGTGTGCGTCGGCTCTGATGCCGGCAGCCTGCGCCTGCTGCGTCGCGCCGCCCGCCTCGCGGCGTCGATGGAGGCCCCACTGCTGGTGCTCACGGTGCAGGATCCAAGCCGGTTCCTCAGCCGTGGGGAAGCCCTGCAGCAGGAGCAATGCCAGCAGCTGTGCAGCGATGTGGGCGGCACATACCTGCGGGAAGAGAGCACCGATGTGCTGGCCACGATCGCGCGGGTGGCCCTGGGGCATCGCATCACCCAGGTGGTGCTGGGCCAGACCCGCCGTTCACGCCTCAGGGCGCTGATCCGACGGCCCCTGTCGGAACGATTGCAGCATGAACTGAGGGGTCACAACATCGATCTGCATCTGATTTCGGAACCCAGAGAATCCACCCGACAGCTCAGGGATCCACCGGCAACCGCCGCGCGGCAAGGGCCAGACGCCGGGCCAGCAACAGCAGCGGATAGAGCTGGCGACTGCGATCGGAAGACTTGAACAATGGCGCCAGCACCTGCAACAGCGCCGCGCTGGGTTGCATGCGACTGCAGAGCCAGCTGATCGCTTCCGACCCATGCAACACTTCGCCATCGACCAGCACCATGGCCCCCGTTCGTAGCTCATAGCCCCGGGTCTTGAGCTGTGCCCGCAGCCCATCGTCCGCCCGACCATCGCGGATCTGCAGCCCCGGGATGCCACTGCGCAGTTCACTCAACTCGGCAAACCGTCGGCAGAACACACAGCCACCGTCAAACACCAGCACTGGTCCGTCCATCTCAAATCCTCACCAAACGAGGGGGCAACTGGGCTGTTCCCGCAAGAGTCACGCCCTCCAGCAGGGCAAAAAGATTGTCGGCAGCATCAACAACACCATTGCGATTGCTGTCGATGTGCAGAGCGAGGCCCGTCACCATCGCTCCGTCTGGACCGGCCACCGTGCGCTGGGCCGCAGCCAGGGCAAGCCCTGCAGACACCACCAGATCATCTGCAGCCAGCCGAAGATGACGCACCAATGTGTATCCGCTGTCGCCATCGGCCACGGGTGCGGTCCCCGCTGGACTTGTGAGCACCAGGGTGCTGCCGCCGCTGAAGCCGCTGCATTCCATCACATCAATGACACCGGCAGCGGCAGGCAGACCGGTGAGCAGATCGACCGCCGTCAGCAGGCTCCGGCCCAGGGGGGCCGCCTGCAGCAGATCGGCCGCTTCACCGCCGGTCTGCACCCAGGTGAAGGGATCGCGCGCATTGGCCTCCGGCGCTGCAGCCCTGATGCGCGACCGCAACACCTCGATGGGTGAGGGTTCGGCAGCGATGAAGCCGTCAGCATTGGCATCGAGGCCGAATGTCACTTCCAGATCCATGGCGGCCGGGGATGCAGCTGCCACCGGGGCGGTCCCACCGGTGGGGGTCCAGGAGCCATCGCAGCTCCAGCTGGCCAGCTGGCCGCTGGCCCCATGGCGCCACAGCAGGCGGTTGACCCCATCGCTGCTGCCCGCCGCCAGCAGGGTCCAGCCCGGCAGCCGCGGGTCGTCCTCCAGCAGCGGGGCGCCACCCCAGTGCAAGGGCAGGGGCTCTGCCGTTGCAACCGCAACCGCCAGCTGCCCACTCACGCCATGGCGCACCAGGGTCACCACACCCGTGCGGGCGATGGTGATCCAGGGGGAGCCGATGATGCCATCGCCGTTGGCATCAAGCCCGAAACGGCTCTCAAGCGTTGCGGCAGCAGCGCTCGATCCACGCACCGGAGCCGTGCCACCGGTGGGGGACCAGAGGGCATCCAGGGTCCAGGTGGCCAGCTCGCCGCTGGGCCCATGGCGCCACAGCAGCATGTTGCCTTCGTCGAGGGTGGCGGCCGCCAGAGCGGTCCAGCCCGGCAGCCGCTGGTCGCCCTGGCGCAGGGGCTGACCGGCCCACAGCAATGGAACTGGTGCTGCCCCGCCAGGGGCGATGGCCAACCCTCCGCTGCCGCTCTGCTGCAGCAACTGCAGTCCATCGACCTGGGCAATCGTCGACCAGGGGGAGCCGATGCTGCCATCGCCGTTGGCATCGAGGCCGAACAGTGACTCCAGGGCATAGGCCTCGGCGGCATCGGCGGCCACCGGCGTGGTGCCACCGCTGGCCGCCAGGTCGGCATCGAACGTCCAGGTGGCCAGCTGGCCGCTGGGCCCATGGCGCCACAGCAGCTGCACCGTCTCCTGCACAGCCGTCCCGGCGAGGGCGGTCCAGCCGGGCAGGCGAGGGTCCTGGTCTCGCAGGGGGCTGCCACCCCAGGTCAGATCCAGCAGGATGCGCACGTCGTTGGGCACCAGGCTCACGGTTGTGAGCACCAGGGCACCGTCGCTGGCTGAACGCAGCAGCTCAAGGCCGCCGACGATCGCCACGCTGATCCGGCGAGCCGAAGGCGAACCGATGCCGCCATCACCGTTGGCATCGATGCTGAATTG
>CAMASU010000141.1 GCA_945861105.1 Synechococcus sp. UW140 | reverse complement strand
CGAGCCGCCACCGACCACCGTCTTGGTCAGCGGCAGCTTCTCGTCGGTGCGGGCCCGCCCCTGGTCGACGGCCTCGAGGGCGGCCAGCAGGATCGGTGTCTTGATCGAGCTGGCGGCCGGCAGGGGCCGATCGGGTTGCAGTTCGGCGTAGCGGCCGTCGTCCAGCACCAGCAGGAACGCCCCCACCGTCAGATCCTTCTGGCCGGCGGCGATGCGGGCCCAGCGGGCCGACAGGTCGCGGTCCTCCTGGCGGGGTTCGAACTGCCCCAGCCCCTGGCTTGGCCGCAGGGCCGGTGGGGCCATCCGCAGCCGCAGCAGCGGAGGGGACCCCGGGCTGAAGCGCGGGGCCAGCACCCGCAGGGCGGTGCCGGTGAGCAGCCCCAGGCCGATGCCGAGGATCACCAGGCGCAGCAGCAGCAGGATCGGCTGGACCCAGCCGGCCTCGCGGTCGACCCGACGGCGCGACACAGGGGAACGGAGGAGCACGGCGGATCACATCGGCAGCCCAAGTTATCCAGAACCGCCGTCGCTGCCACGGCGGCAGGCCCAGCGCAGCTGATGCACCATGCCGCGCAGCAGGGCCAGCTCCCCGGGCAGGGCCTCGGCCCGCCGCAGCAGCTCCCGCACCCCGGCCATGCGCGCCCGGGCCGTGTGCGGTTGGAGAAAGCCCACCTCCAGCAGCAGCTCCTCGGCGTCGGCGAGCAGATCTTCCACCGCCTGCCGGGGAGGCAGCGGCCCCCCCGCCATCGCCGGCGCAGCGGGCCCCTCCTGGCCGGCGAGGGTTCGCTGGCCGGCGGCCAGGCAGACCGCCACCGCATGGGAGAGGTTCAGGGAGCCATAGCCCGGAGGGGTGGGGATGCGCAGCAGGCGTCCGGCCTGGCCCAGCTCCTGGCTGTCCAGTCCCCGGTCCTCGCGGCCGAAGACCAGCGCCACGGCCGCCGGCCCCTCGGCGGGGGTGCGCAACCAGGCGAGCGCCTCCTCGGGGGGCAGGGGGGTGGTGGCCCCCCCCTCGCGGCCGCTGGCCGCCACGACCCGGCGGCAGTCAGCGATGGCGGCGGCCAGGCTCGGGAACTGGCGGGCCTGCTCCAGCAGGTGCACGCCGTGGACGGCCATGCGGCGGGCTTCATCGGCGAGCGGATCGCAGCGGGGGGCCACCAGCCGCAGTTCCGGCACGGCGTAGTTGGCGCAGAGCCGGGCCACGCTGCCCACGTTGAGGGGGCCGGCGGGTTCGATGAGCACCACGCAGAGGCGGCTGTCCAGGGGGGCGGTCAGTGCAGGGTGTGCAGGTGGGCGAGCAGATCGGCCATGGCCTGGGGATCGGGCTGGAAGCGCGGCATCGGCGGGGTGCGACCGCTGGTGACCTGACGGATCAGCCAGACGTCACTGCGGCGCTGGTCGACCCCCTGCAATCGCGGGCCCACCAGACCCTGGCCGGCGATGCCGTGGCAACCGGCGCAGTTGATCAGAAAGAGCCGTCCACCCCGCTCGGCATCGCCCGGGAGGGCGAGGCTGCTGCGGGTGTAGGGGTCATGGCGGGCCGGCAGCAGCAGCACAAGGGCCACCACGACCGCTGCCACCAGCGCCAGCACGGCCAGGGCGGCGATCAGCCCGGTGCGGCCCGGGGCCATCGCCACGGATTCGCTGCTGCTCAACGCTCGGCCCCGTTCACACTGCTCACCACATTGGCGCCTCTGCAGATAGATTGCAGCGTCAGTTCTCTCCAGACCCGGCCTCATGATCGAACCCCTGCTCTGCGGCATCGTTCTGGGCCTGATCCCCGTCACCCTCCTCGGCCTGTTCGTCGCCGCCTGGAACCAGTACCGCCGCGGTGGCAGCGCCCTGGGGGGCTGACACAGGCGTCACTTCAAGCAGCACCGTGGAGCCATACCGGCGACGGCGTCTCTCGCCCCAGCCGAGGGGCAGCGACGGCGGTGCGTCGGCGGCGGCTTCGAGCCAGACCCGACCCCTGGGGCTGAGCCACCCTCCTGCCTCAAGACCCTCCAGCACGGGGCCATAGAGCCCCGCCCGATAGGGCGGATCGGCATAGACAAGATCAAACGGTTCGTCGCAGCGGTCGACGCCAAGGCTGTCGCCATGGTTGTCGCCACGGTCGCCGCAACGGTTGTCGCAACGGTTCAGCCAGCGCCGCACATCAGCGGTGACCACCTGCCAGCGGCCGTCGTAGGCCCCGCCGAGGGCCAGCAGGTTGCGTCGGGCCACAAGGGCCAGGCGGCGGTCCTGCTCCACCGCCAGCACCCGCTCTGCCCCCTGCAGCAGTGCCTCACAGCTCATGGCGGCGCTGCCACAGCAGAGTTCGAGCCATGAACGCCCGGCCACGGCCCCCTGCAGCTGGTTGAAGAGGGCTTCGCGCACCCGTGCTGCCGTGGGCCGAGCCCGATCGCCGGGGGGGCTGAGCAGTCGTCGACCGTTGCTGAGCCGCAGGCTCACGGCAGGCTGGCCAGCCAGTGCTGCAGCAGCTGCAGACCCGCCTGGCCCGATTTCTCGGGGTGGAACTGCACGGCCTGCAGGGCACCGCAGCCCACGGCCGCCACCACGGTCGTGGCCCCGTAGCTGGCCCGGGCGGTGATGCAGGCGCCATCGGCGGGAACCGCGGCGTAGGAATGGACGAAATACATCCAGGGGGGTGGGGCCGCAGGATCCAGCAGGGGTGTCGGCCGGTCGGGCAGCAGCGGCGCCCAGCCCATGTGCGGCCGCGGTTCCCGGGGTTCCTCCGGCAGGGCCTCCACCCTGCCGGCCAGCAAGCCCAGGCCCGGCTGCTGGCCTTCGTCGCTGCCTTCGAACAGCAGCTGCAGTCCGAGACAGATCCCCAGCAGCGGTCTGCCGTCGGCCTGCCACTGGCGCAGGGGAGCCTCCCAGCCGCCCTGGCGCAGGCGCTCCACCGCCGGATCAAAGGCGCCGACGCCGGGCAGCACAAGGGCCCTCAGCTCGCGGCAGGCATCCGGCTGATCGATGCGGCGGCATGGTGCCCCCAACCGAGCCAGGGCCTTCTCCACCGAGTGGAGGTTGCCCATGCCGTAATCGATCACACCGATCATCGGACCTACGGGGCCAGCGCCACCCGGCGCTCGGGGTGCTCCAGGGGATCGCTGCTGGGCAGGTCGAGGCTGTTGAGGTGCTGGATGAGTTCGTACAAGCGCCCCACCTGGCGCTGGTTGAAGAGCAGTTCCAGGCAGTCGCGACGCTGACCATCCGGGCCGCTGCAGGGCAGGCAGTTGATGCGCCCGCTGAGCAGCAGGTCAGAGAAACGACGGTTGAGATCGTCGAGCACCCCGGCGGGCAAGGCGCAGTGGAGCAAAAGCTGCAGGTGGTCGCCCCGGAACCGAGAGGCATCGAAGACCCGATAGAACTGGCGGATCTGTCGGACAGCCTCGTCGGCGGTGTGGGCGGTGCCGTAGAGCTGACGATCTTCCGGGGAGATGAGGCCGCGGTCATCGAGGGCGCGGTTCACGTAGGAATGCCAGCGATGCCAGTAGTCGTCGCCATCGGGGCAGACCAGCACCACCGGAACGGGCGGATTGCGGGAGGTCTGAATCAGCGTGAGGGCCTCGAAGAGTTCGTCGAGGGTGCCGAAGCCGCCGGGAAGCACCACCACTGCATCGGTTTCCCGCAGGAAAAAGAGTTTGCGGGTGTGGAAATAACGGAAGGTCAGCAGGCGATCACTGCCGTTGATGTAGGGATTGGCCTCCTGTTCGAAGGGAAGGTCGACGTTGAGGCCGAAGGACTGGCCCGCCCCCGCACCACGGTTGGCGGCCTCCATGACCCCTCCACCGGCACCGGTCATCACTTCGAAACCGGCGGCCACGGCCGCTGCCGCCACGTCGATGCCGAGCTGATAGACCCGATCCGCCACCGGGGTTCGGGCCGAACCGAAGATCGCCACCTTGCGGGTGCTGCGATGGGGGTGAAACACCCTGAAGCCGTCGGCCATGTCGGCCAGGGTGCCGTCGATGATCTCCCAGTCGGAGGCATCGGCTTCGGAACGGCTGATGCGGACCAGCGTTTCGAGCACCCGGCAGGCGACCTCGCCGTGGCTGTGATCGTTCAGCTCCCTGGCAAGGTCACTGAGGTGATTCCGGATGGCGTCCGGGAGGGGTGGGGCGTGCACACCGAGGGCGTCAGAGGTATTTGGCGATCGTGCCGGCCAGGGTGGTCTTGGGGACGGCACCGACCACGGTGTCGACCTTCTCGCCTCCCTTGAAGACCATCAGGGTGGGGATGCTGCGGATGCCGTACTGGCTGGCAACGGTGGGGTTCTCGTCGGTGTTGAGCTTGACCACCTTGATCCGGCCTTCGAAATCCTTGGCGATCTCGTCGACGATCGGTGCCACCATCCGGCAGGGACCGCACCAGGGGGCCCAGAAATCGACCAGCACCGGCACCGAGCTCTTCAGCACGTCCTGATCGAAGGAGGCATCCGTGACGGGGGTGGCTGTCGACATGGACTCGGGGTGTGCTGGTTTTGGAATCTAGCAATGGCTTCGTGGCCGGGCGCCCTTCGGCGACGAAGCGTTGAAGACGAAAGCCCGGACGCGCCGGGCGGGGTGGTGTGAGGAGTGTGCGGCCGAAGCCCCACGGCCTCAGGCTAGCGCCTGCGACGCCTGAGACTTGAGACGGGTCACTTGCCCATGCCCAGGCGCTGGGCCTTCTGGTACACCTTGCCTTCGGTGAGCAGTGACGGCGCCACGACCACGTCCACCCGCTGCATTTCCTTGAGGGTGCGCGCCCCCAGGGTGCCCATGGAGGTGCGGATGCAGCCGAGCAGGTTCTGGGTGCCGTCGTCGAGGCTCGCAGGGCCCCGCAGGATCTTCTCGAGGCTGCCGGTGGTGCCGACCCGGATCCGGGTGCCGCGGGGCAGCACCGGACTGGGGGTGGCCATGCCCCAGTGGAAGCCGCGGCCCGGAGCCTGCTCCGCCCGGGCGATGGGGGAGCCGATCATCACGGCATCGGCGCCGCAGGCCAGGCATTTGCAGATGTCGCCACCGGTGACGATGCCGCCGTCGGCCACGATCGGCACATAGCGACCCGTGGCCGCCGCATGGTCGTCCCGGGCGGCGGCACAGTCGGCCACGGCGGTGGCCTGGGGGATGCCGACACCGAGCACCCCCCGCGAGGTGCAGGCGGCCCCCGGGCCGATGCCGACCATGATCCCGGCGGCGCCGGCCTGCATCAGTTGCAGGGCCACCTCGTAGGTGACGCAGTTGCCGATCACCACGGGCACACCGAGGTTGGCGCAGAGATCGGCCAGATCGAGGGATTCACGGCCGGCGGGGCCGATGTGCTCGGTGCTCACCACCGTGGCCTGAACGAAGAACAGGTCGGCTCCGGCCTCGGCGATCGCCTGCCCGAACCTGAGGGCGGCCACGGGGGTGGCGCTCACGGCGGCAATGCCGCCCCGCTCC
>CAMASU010000140.1 GCA_945861105.1 Synechococcus sp. UW140 | reverse complement strand
CGGCCATCGCCACCCGCCATAGCCATGGCAGTGGCTGCACCCTCTCGGCGGCGATCACGGCCCGGTTCGCCCATGGCGATGATCTGCCCACGGCCATCGCCCGGGCCCGGGCCTATGTGCGGCAGGGATTGACGTGGTCCCTGGCCATCGGCCAGGGCCAGGGACCCCTGGGGCACTGGCCGCCGTCGGGCAGGGTCACTCCGCCAGGATGAAGGGGTCGACCCCTGCCCGCCACCGTGTTGATCTCGACGTTTGAGGATTTCGCCGCACGGGCTGATTATTCGCTGCTGGACGGGCTGCAGCCCGATCCCCAGGCCACGGTCGATGGGGATGACCACCGGCCCCGGCAGGTGTTGTCGGGCCATTACGTGCCGGTCACACCGACGCCACTGCCGCAACCGCAGCTTGTGGCCCACAGCAGCAGCCTGTTCGCTGACCTGGGTCTGAGCGAGGTGCTGGTGCAAGACGACAGCTTCAGGCGGTTGTTCTCCGGAGACATCCGTGTGGCAACGGGGCCGATGCGCCCCTATGGCTGGGCGACCGGGTATGCCCTGTCGATCTACGGCAGCGAATTCATCCAGCAGTGTCCGTTCGGCACCGGCAATGGCTATGGCGATGGCCGGGCCCTCTCGGTGTTTGAAGGGGTGTTCGACCATCAGCGCTGGGAGATGCAGCTCAAAGGGGGGGGACCGACGCCCTATTGCCGTGGCGCCGATGGCCGGGCCGTGCTGCGGTCGAGTGTGCGCGAATTTCTGGCCCAGGAGTTCATGCATGCCCTGGGGGTGCCCACGTCCCGCTCGCTGACGCTCTTCGTGTCTAGCAGCGAAACCGTCCGTCGGCCCTGGTACAGCCCCCAGTCGTCGTCGTTTGATCCCGACATCCTGGTGGATGAGCCCACGGCCATCACCACCCGGGTGGCACCGTCATTTCTGCGGGTTGGTCAGCTGGAGTTGTTCGCCCGTCGTGTCCGCAGTCAGGCCCATCCTGCGGCATGGGCCGAACTGCGGATGATCGTTGAGCATCTGATTGAACGCAATTACCGGTCTGAGATTGACCCAGGTCTTGACTTCAGCGAACAGGTGGTGCAGCTGGCCGCACTGTTCCGCGGCAGGCTCACGGCTCTGGTTGCCGACTGGTTGCGGGTGGGCTATTGCCAGGGAAATTTCAACAGCGACAACTGTGCGGCCGGTGGCTTCACCCTGGATTATGGACCCTTCGGATTCTGTGAATTGTTTGATCTGCGGTTTCAACCTTGGACCGGTGGTGGCGAACATTTCTGCTTCTTCAACCAACCGGCAGCGGCCGAGGCTAATTTCGAGATGTTCTGGAAAGCCCTGCGGCCCTTGCTTGAAGGCAACACCCAGGCCCTGGAACGGCTCGATCAGATCCACGACGGTTTTGCTGCTGTGATGCAGCAGCAGGTTGAGGCCATGTGGGCGCGCAAGCTGGGCCTCAACGGCTACGACGCCGTTCTGGTCAACGACCTCCTGCAGCTGCTGATCAGGTCAAAAGCCGACTACACGATCCTGTTTCGCCGGCTGTCTCAGCTGCCCAGCGAACCGGCCGAGTTGCACGACAGCTTCTACCTGCCCAGTTCCGACGACCTCGACGGGCAATGGCGAGGCTGGCTGGACCGCTGGCGCCGGCAGCTCATGGCCACGGGCGAGCTGGAGACGGTGGCGGCGGCGATGCGCCAGGTGAACCCGGCCATCACCTGGCGTGAATGGTTGGTGGCACCGGCCTATCGCCAGGCCGCCCAGGGGGATCACGGTCCCCTCCACGACTGGCAGGCCTTGTTCCGCCATCCCTACGAAGCACCCCCGGCGGCGGTGGCTGCCCAGGTCGACCGCAGGCGACCGCGGGAATTCTTCAATGCCGGCGGCATCTCCCATTACAGCTGTTCCTCGTGAGCGTGGATCAGGTCGGCAGGTTGCCGCTCTGGGTAGGGTCAGACCCTGGCCCACCGCCGGTTCACCCCATGGCTTCCTCCCACGCCTCCAGCCATCATCTGGATGTCCGTCTTGGCGATGGTCTCTACACGGCTTTGCAGGAGCGTTGCCGTCGGACAGGTGAAAGCGCCAGCCATGTGATCCGTGAAGCGTTGGCGGCGGCGCTGGATCTGGAACACCACACCATCTACCAGGTGTCCACCTCCGGCGCCCTGGTGCAGGGGGTCTACGGGGGCTGTGTGCGGGTGAGCGAACTGCTCCAGCACGGCGATTTCGGTCTGGGCACCTTTGAGGGCCTTGATGGTGAGGGGATCCTGCTGGATGGCTGTTGTTGGCAGGCCTGCGGCGATGGCACGGTGCGCCAGGCGCCTGGCGATGCGCTTTCCCCGTTCTGGGTGACCACGCGTTTTCAGGCCGACCACAGCGAGATCCTCAGCCAGGTGGCCAGCTGGGCTGATCTCATGAGTCGGCTCGACGGCTTGCGTGACAGCGACAACCTGTTCGTCGCGATTCGCCTGCGGGGGGTGTTTGATCGGATCCGCTACCGGGTGGCTTGCAAGGCCGAGCCCGGCGTGAATCTGGTGAGCGCCACGAAAGCCCAGGCCACCTTTGACCTCAACGACGTGGCCGGCACCCTGGTGGGTTTCTGGACGCCCAGCTACGCCCGCACGATCAACGTGCCTGGCTATCACCTGCATCTGCTCAGCGATGACCGTCGCCACGCCGGCCATGTGCTCGAACTGCAGAGCCGTGAACTGTGCGTGGAGTTGCATCGCGAAAGCCATCTGCAGCTGGTGTTGCCCGAAACATCTTCGTTCCTGCGGGCGGATCTCAGCAGCGATCCGGCGGCGGCCCTGGCCCAAGCTGAAGGGAATCACCGCTGACAGCTCCATGCCCCAGCGCCGAGGCCATGGGCTATCGGGAACTGGTCCCGGCGGCCGATCTGGTCAAGTGCACAATGGCTGAGCGTCTGACCTGCTGCCATGAACACTGACCAGCTGCGCGCCCTGTTCAGCAAGCCCTACGGTGCTCGTGGCCCGAGCGAGGCCGAGTGGCGGGAGCTCTACGCCGACGACGTGCACTTCAGCGATCCCACCCAGGAGAGGCAGGGCATTGCCGCCTACATCGCCGCCCAGGAGGGTCTGCTCAGGCGCTGCGACGACACCTATCTCACCGCTGGCGCCATTGCCATCGCCGGTGATGCCGCCTTTGTGGAGTGGGAGATGGGCTTGAAGATCAAAGGGATTGAGTTTGTCTATCCAGGCGCCACCCGGCTGCTGTTCAACGACCAGGGGAAGATCTGCGACCATCGCGACTATTTTGATTTCGTGGGGCCCACCTTCGGGCCTGTGCCGCTGTTGGGTGGTTTTGTGCGTTGGTTCTACAAGCGCTTTGTGGGGTGATTGATCCTGGTCAGACACCGGTTTGAGGGGAGTCCAGATGTTGATGCTGTAGGGTCTGCGCATGCGCTGCGCATTCGATTCCATGGTTCATCACGTCGTTCTCTTCCGCTTTCGCACCGATCTCCCGGCAGGTGCCATTGAGGCCGTCTTCGACGAGCTGCGGGGCTTTCGGCAGTCGATTCCTGGAATCACCGGCTTCCAAGGCGGTGCCTACAATTCCGCTGAGGGTTTGTCGAAGGGCTTCACCCACGGCTTCACCATGGTCTTCAAGGATGAAAGTGCCCGCGACGCCTACCTACCCCACCCCCTGCACCAGGCTGTTGTCGCCAAGTTGCTGCCCATGCTTGACGGCGGCATTGAAGGGGTGGTGGCCTTTGATTTCATTGATGGCCTGATGGGTTGAGCCGTCCTCGTTACTTGTTGGCGTTGATCTCGGGTCTGCCGAGGTCATCGCCAGAAGGTTCACTGTGCAGTTGGTTGAAGTTGCTCTCAGGTAAGCTGTCGGAGCGTTTTTCAGCTTCTATTGGGGTTGTTGGAAATGAATCGAGATGTCACAGGATCGCCTCTTCGGCCTCTGACGTCACCACCTGGACAGCAACGACCCCACGCGATGCACAACCTCAATCCTGATGACTGGAGCCGTATTGTCGAGGCCTTGCGCTACATGGCCCGGGACCTGCACCACCGCTCCTTTTCCGTGACTGCCGACCGCCGCCAGCTCCTCTGGAAGGAAATGGACCAATGCTTGCAGCTGGCCCAGACTCTTGCCGCTACCACGCAACTCACCATGGCTTCTGGCATCACGGTCACCTCGAATCCCGATCCAGCCCTGTTGCAGGGCATGGGGGTCTCCAGCTGGCCCACCTGGGGCTGCGAAGTCAGCACCTTTCCCTGGACCTACGACGATCAGGAGACCTGCCTGCTGCTGGAAGGCGATGTCACGGTCACCCCCGCCGATGGTGAACCGGTGCGTTTGGGTGCCGGCGATCTGGTGGTCTTTGCCGCAGGGCTCAGCTGCACCTGGCGGGTCCATGCCCCAGTCCGTAAGCACTACCGCTTTGGCTGACCCATCCCGCGAAACCACCGCCAAGATGGCGGGCAACCTCTGCCGCGGCGACCAGGTGGCAGAAGCCCGCCTGACCGGCACTGGGATGGCTCATCTGCTCATCTGTTGCCCTCAGCGCCTCAACGATCCGGAGTGATGGGCCGTGGCGGTGCCCAGTTGGCCACCCTCCAGGCAATCGACACCCGCATGCGCGATCTCCTCCCCATGGGGATGGTTGATCCAGTGCCGCGGTCAGGGCAGCTGCCGCCGCGGTGCCTTGGTTGGTGATCAGAGTTGTAGGGATCTGTTCGCTTTTGCCACTGTTTCTTGGGCGTCGATTGTCTATGCTGACGGATGACAAGTGCAACGAATGACCATGCTGGTTGGAACCGAACTGCTCGCCAAGGTCAAGGAGCTCGGTGAGGTGAGCAAGAGCGAGCTGGTGCGCAGCTGCGGTTACGTGAGCAGCAAGAAGGACGGCGCTGAGCGGCTGAACTTCACCGCCTTCTACGAAGCCCTCCTGGAAGCCAAGGGTCTGCACTTCGGTGTCGGCACCGGTGGCGCCATGGGCAAAGCAGGCCGCAAGCTGTCCTACACGGCGACCGTGCAAGGCAACGGCAACCTGCTGATCGGCAAGGCTTATACGACCCTGCTGAACCTCGAACCCGGTGATGAGTTCGAGATCAAGCTGGGCCGCAAGCAGATCCGCCTCGTGCCCGCCGGTGCTGCAGACGAGGAGGAGTGAGCAGACAACGGTGAGCCGCGGGAGCAGAGTGGCGGAATGGCTCGTTACGACGCAATCCTGTCCCTCGCTCCCACCACCGCCATCGATGGCTGGAGTGCTGATCTCACCACTGCTCTTGATGCCCTCGGCTACGGCTGTGTGGGCACCAGAACCGGTGGATCCCTCAAGGCCCTGCGCAGCGGCGACCAGCAATGGCCGGCGCTGCAGCTGGTTCTGATCCTGCAGCGGCAGCACGACCACGACCGTCTGGAGCTGTCCCTCACCAGCAGCGAATCGATGGTCTCCGGCGCCCGCCACACCCGCACCGCCTTTGAGCAACTGCTGCAGTCCCTGCCCCAACAGCTCC
>CAMASU010000139.1 GCA_945861105.1 Synechococcus sp. UW140 | reverse complement strand
GGCGCGGCCTTTGAGGCCTTCCTGGCCGGCATCGACCCAGCGGCCGCCAGCACCGTCGACTGGCTGGTGGCCCTCAACCAGCGGCTGCAGCAGGCGATCCGCTATCTGGTGCGCCTCGAACCCGGGGTGCAGACCCCCGACGAGACCCTCACGCTGGCCTCGGGGTCGTGCCGCGATTCGGCCTGGCTGCTGGTGCAGCTGCTGCGGCGCTGCGGCCTGGCGGCCCGTTTTGTGTCGGGATATCTGATCCAGCTGCGGCCCGACCTCAGGGCCCTCGACGGTCCGGCCGGCACCGAGTGCGATTTCACCGATCTGCACGCCTGGTGTGAGGTGTACCTGCCTGGGGCGGGCTGGATCGGCCTCGATCCCACCTCGGGGCTGCTCACCGGCGAGGGCCACATTCCCCTCTGCGCATCTCCCCATTACCGTGCCGCCGCTCCGATCACCGGCCTGGTGGGGCCGGCCCAGGTGACCTTCGGGTTCGAGATGACCGTCACCCGCGTCGCTGAGCAGCCGCGGGTGACGGCCCCCTTCGCCGATGACGCCTGGCGCGCCCTCGACGCCCTCGGCGAAGCCGTCGACCGCCAGCTCATGGCCGATGACGTGCGCCTCACCATGGGCGGTGAACCCACGTTCGTGTCGATCGACGACTACGAGGGCGCCGAATGGAACAGCGACGCCGTCGGGCCGATGAAACGCGGCCTGGCCGACAC
The DNA here is from genome assembly GCA_945861105.1 of Synechococcus sp. UW140. GTDB lineage: Bacteria > Cyanobacteriota > Cyanobacteriia > PCC-6307 > Cyanobiaceae > CAIQIA01. The sequence continues at coordinate 4,802 of CAMASU010000139.1, read as the reverse complement.
CCTGATCCGGCGCCTGCGCGACACCTTTGCCCCGGGGGGCTTTCTCCATTACGGCCAGGGCAAGTGGTACCCGGGTGAAAGCCTGCCCCGCTGGACCTTTTCGCTCTACTGGCGCCGCGACGGCCAGCCGATCTGGCGCAATCCCGACCTGATCGCCCCCGAAACCACCCCCGCCCCCTGCCGGCCCGACGACGCCAGTGCCGTGGCCGTGGCCATCGCCGGTCGGCTGCAGCTCGACGACGGGTTTGTGGTGCCGGCCTTTGAAGATCCGGCCGAATGGATCCTGCGGGAGGGGGCCCTGCCCCTCAATGTCGACCCCGGCGACAGCCGCCTTGACGACCCCGAGGAGCGGGCGCGGCTGGCGCGGGTGTTCGAGCGGGGTCTGGCCACGCCCGCCGGTTATGTGCTGCCGGTTCAGCGCTGGAACAGCGCCGCCGTCGCCCCCCGCTGGATCTCGGAACACTGGGAGCTGCGCCGGGGGCGGCTTTACCTGATGCCTGGCGACAGCCCCGTGGGGTTCCGGCTGCCCCTGGGCTCCCTGCCCTGGCTGCCGCCGGAGGTCTATCCGCAGGTGCGGCCGATCGACCCCGGCGCCATTGCCGGCCCCCTGCCCGATGCCGAGGTGCTGGCCCAGCGCCTGCGGCGGGTGGCGCCGGCGGCCGGTGGCGCCACGGCCCAGCAGCAGATTCCCCAGTCCCTCGACGATGGCCTGCATGTGCGCACCGCCCTGTCGGTGGAACCGCGGGATGGCCGCCTCTGCGTCTTTCTGCCGCCCACCGAGACCCTCGAGGACTACCTCGAGCTGCTGGCGGCCGTTGAGGCCACCGCCGAGGAGCTGCAGCTGCCGCTGCATGTGGAGGGCTATCCACCGCCGGTCGATCCACGGCTCAACGTGATCCGCGTGGCGCCCGACCCGGGGGTGATCGAGGTCAATGTTCATCCCGCCGCCAGCTGGCGTGAGGCGGTGACCATCACCACCCGCCTCTACGAAGAGGCGCGGCTCACCCGGCTGGGCACCGAGAAGTTTCTGGTCGATGGTCGCCACACCGGCACCGGTGGCGGCAACCACGTGGTGCTGGGTGGGGCGACACCGGCCGACAGTCCGTTTCTGCGTCGCCCTGATCTGCTCAAGTCGCTGATCCTTTATTGGCAGCGGCATCCGTCGTTGTCGTATCTGTTCTCGGGACTGTTCATCGGCCCCACCAGCCAGGCTCCCCGCATCGATGAGGCCCGCCACGACGGCCTCTATGAACTCGAGATCGCCCTGGCGATGGTCCCTGCCCTCGGCGAGGGGCCACCGCCGCTGCCCTGGCTGGTGGATCGGCTGTTCCGCCACCTGCTGGTCGATGTGACTGGCAACACCCACCGCACCGAGCTGTGCATCGACAAGCTCTATTCCCCCGATGGCCCCACGGGACGCCTCGGCCTGGTGGAGTTCCGCGGTTTCGAGATGCCGCCCGACGCCCGCCTGTCCCTGGCCCAGCAGCTGCTGCTGCGGGCCCTGGTGGCCTGGTTCTGGCGTGAGCCCCAGCAGGGCGGCCTGGTGCGCTGGGGGACCAGCCTCCATGACCGGTTCATGCTGCCCCACGTCGTCTGGGACGACTTCCTGGGGGTGCTGGCCGACCTGGGGCAGGCGGGTTTTGCGTTTGATCCGCTCTGGTTCGAAGCCCAGCGGGCATTCCGTTTTCCGCTGGTGGGCACCGTGCAGCATGGCGGCGTGACCCTGGAGCTGCGCCAGGCCCTTGAGCCGTGGCATGTGCTGGGGGAGCAGGGGGCCGTGGGCGGCACCGTGCGCTATGTCGACAGCTCGGTGGAACGGTTGCAGGTGCGGGTCGAGGGGTGGGTGGCGGCGCGCCATGTGCTCTGCTGCAATGGCCGGCGGGTGCCCCTCAGCCCCACCGGACGCCAGGGGGAGGCGGTGGCCGGCGTGCGCTTCAAGGCCTGGCAGCCGCCGTCGGGGCTGCATCCCACGATCCCGGCCCAGGCGCCGCTGGTGTTCGACATCGTCGACACCTGGTCGGGCCGTTCCCTGGGCGGGTGTGTGCATCACGTGGCCCATCCCGGCGGCCGCAACTACGACACCCACCCGGTCAATGCCTACGAGGCCGAAGCGCGCCGCCGTGCCCGCTTCCAGGACCATGGCCACACACCTGGGCCCTTCCAGGTGCCGGCGGAAGAGCCCGCCGGCGACTTTCCCCTGACGCTTGATCTGCGGCGCCCACGATGACCGTTCAGAACCGCCGCGACCTGTGTTTTCTGGTGCTGGCGGGGTTGTTTCTGGGCACGATGGGAATGCTCAACATCCTTGGGCTCACCCGATTTCTCACCCTGGGCTCCATCGCCGGCTTTCCGGTGGTGGTGGCCGTTGGCGCCCTGCCCTATCCGGTCACGTTCCTCTGCACCGACCTGGTCAGCGAACTGTGGGGTGAACGACGGGCGGGCCAGCTGGTGTGGGTGGGGCTGCTGCTCAACGGCTGGGTGTTGCTGATCCTCTGGCTCGGGGGACTGCTGCCAGGCACCGACTCGCCGGTGTTCTTTGAAATGCAGCGGCTGGCCTTCGGCGCGGTGGGGGCGTCGATGGCGGCGTACCTGGCCGCCCAGTTCACCGATGTGCGCCTGTTCCATTTCTGGAAGCGCCTCACGGGTGGCCGGGCCCTCTGGCTGCGCAACAACGGTTCGACCCTGGTGAGTCAGCTGGTCGACACCACGGCGGTGGTGCTGATCAGCCACTACGCCGCCCATGTGCTGCCGATCGAAGCGGCCCAGCCGGTGCTGCCGCAGCTGGGGCGGTTCATCGCCAGCGGCTACCTGTTTAAGCTGCTGGCGGCCCTGGCCGACACGGTGCCGTTTTACCTGCTGGTGGGCTGGCTGCGGCGCTGGCTCGAGGTGCCTGGGGACGGCATCGAGCTGGACCCTTGACGCTCTGACCCCCAGCGGCACCGCAACGGGCCGGAACTGACTACGACAGGTGGGCCTCCAGTCGTTTCCGGGCCATGGTCCTGCGAGCGAACCACCGCCTGCGCCAGCCGTGGCTGGTGCTGGCCCTGACCCTGCTGCCGGTGCTGCAGCCCCAGCCGTTGCTGGCCGGCCCTTCCCCCTGGTGGGAGCACTACGAGCGCGACGACACCTACCGCTGCGGCGATGATTCGCGGGTGCTGATCGAGCGCAACGACCACCAGGCCAGCATCTACCGCAATGGTTACCGGATCAACCTGTTCCGCGACACGGCCATCACGTCGGTGCGACGCTTCAGCAACGACAATCTCAAACTGACCGTGGACGGCGACGAGATCACCCTCGAGGATCTGATCACCCGCACCCGTTGCCAGCGGTTCCAGGAGGTCTGATGGAGCCAGAGCGCCCGCTGCATCCCCTGCCCCGCGGCCTCGTGGAGCTCTACGGCCTGCTGGCGGTGCTGATCGTGCTGGTGCCCGAATGGCTGGCCGGTGGCGCCCTCGACCTGCAGGACGGGGAGGAGGGGGACCTGCTCCCCAGTCCTGCGGCCGCCTGGCGGCGGGTGCCTGAGCTGCTGCTCGCCAGCCAGTCCCTGCGGGAACTGCGGTCCACGGCCCTTCGCTGTGGCCTCAGGGGCTACGGCCGTCTGGGCCGGGGGCCGCTGACGGCGGTGCTGCTGCGGCGCCTGCGGCGTCAAGGTCAGGCCGGGCTGTGATACGTTCTTTCTGTCCGGGGCGTAGCGCAGCTTGGTAGCGCACCACTTTGGGGTAGTGGGGGTCGTGGGTTCAAATCCCGCCGCTCCGATTTGACGATCATCCAGTCCCTGAGCCGCTTCTCCCCAGAGGCGGCTTTTTGTTTGGGGGGGGGCAGCGGCTGCTGGCCTGTTGCTCTCGGGATTGTTCAAAGGGGTCTGCTGCCGATCCTTCGAGCGACCAGCATCAGCCGCGGGTTTGCCGCAGCGAAGCGAAGGCAAATACGTCGGCTGGGTGCGATGGTTAGGCAACATGCTCGCGAACATTGATACCGAATGCCTCTTCAAGAAATGCGACTGTTTTAGGCTGACCATCCAATGACGCACGGACGTGAGTTGTGGTGTAGATGCCAGATTTTCGCTGCATCTTCGCTTCGGCACGATCGACGGCCTTAAGCCATTTGACTGTTGCGACATACTCGCAGCTCTCAATCGATGATTCGTTGTCAGCCATGCCCGAACAGCGCAGGTTGTGGCTGAGCAGCGGCTTGTCGCCAATGAGGACTTGGTTGATAGGTTTGGCTGCCGAGCAGAGCTTGCCGATGCCAACGAAGCCCGCCCCCTTGAGATAGGTCGCTACCACATCACCCTCGTTGAAGCCGAGCATGGCGTCCCGCCAGCGGATGCCTTGACCCGCCGAGATGAAACCAAATTCTCTGTAGTCATCCCAGTTTCGATGTGGCCCCTCACCGACGTTGTAGTAGTAAAAGCCGCACTGATAGTCGAAACCCGTCAACTCCAGATGCAGCGTGTTGTGAGGGCGAAAGTTGCTTGCGTAATGCCCGGAGGAAATATTGGTCAACTGACGACCAAGTTTCCAGAGCAGTGTTTTTTCCACCAACAGGGCGTCATGCTCAGAAAGCTCCATGGCAATGACTCGTTTGATTGGCTGCAGCCCCTCCTTGAGGAGGGCGGCAATTCGTTTCGCCTTTTCCGACTCGGAACTATCTGACAAGTGGGCGTCTTTCCGAGGCCCACGCCCCTTGCCGAAATAGAACTCCTCGTAGTTTCGGGGATCGATGTAGACGTAAACGTAGTAGTCGTTCGATGTGCTCATTCTTCTTGTGGCCTAATACCGATTCCGCGGACAGCAGAA
>CAMASU010000138.1 GCA_945861105.1 Synechococcus sp. UW140 | reverse complement strand
TCCCGGGCCGTGGCCGCCAGCCTGCCGCTGCCATCAACCGGTCGACGCCTGCGCCTCACACCGGTGCTGGCCAACGGTGTCGCCCGCGCCGAGGTGGCCGCCAGGGCGGCGGCGGCCCGGGCCCGCCGGGCCGATGCTGGGCCCCTGCGGCTGCTGCTGGTCGCCCGCTGCGATCCGCTCAAGGATCAGGCCACGGTGCTGCGGGCCTTTGCCGCCTGTCGGCCCCAGGCGCCGGCCTGGCAGCTGCAGCTGGTGGGCGACGGTCCCACCCGGCCCGCCCTCGAGGCCCTGGCCCGCGAGCTGCAGCTCGGCGATGGTGTCGCCTTTCTCGGCCGTCGCGAGGACATCCCCGAGCTGCTGGGGCAGGCCGATCTGTTCGCCCTTGCCACCACCGCCGCCGAGGGGTTCGGGATCGTGCTCGCCGAAGCCCTGGCGGCCGGCCTGCCGGTGCTGGCGAGTGATGTGCCCGCCTGCCGGGAGGTGCTCGACGACGGCCGCGCCGGGCTGCTGCTGCCGGCGGCCGATCCCGGGGCCTGGGCCCGGGCCCTCGGGCCGCTGCTGCGCAACGCCGACCAACGCCAGGCCCTGGCGGCCCGGGGTGCGGCCCAGGCCCAGCGCCTTGATGCGGCCCCCATGGCCCGGCGTTGGTATCGGTTGCTGGGGGTGCGATGAACCGCTATCTGCTCTGCTGCGGTGATGCCACCGATTCCGCCACCTGGAGCGGCATTCCGGCGGCGTTGCTGGCGGCCGGTCAGCGCACGGGACTGCTGCAGGGCGGCCTGGCCCTGCAGCCTTCGGCCCTGGCCTGGCGCCGCCGCTTCTGGAACCTGCGGCAACTGCTGCGCCATGGTCGGCCGGGTGGTTTTCAGTACAGCCCCGGCTTCGCCAGGGCGCTGCTGGCCCAGCAGCCCCTGCCGGCAGCACCGTTGGCGCTGCTGTCGCACATGCCGCTGCTGCCGCTCCACCCCTGGCCCGCGGCCTGGCGCGTTGACTTCTATCTCGATGCCACCACCCGCCAGGTGTTTGAGGACTACGGCGTGGGGCGTGGTCTGGCGCCCGCCTATCGGCGGCAGGTGCTGGCACAGGAGCGCCGGGCGCTGCAGGCCGCCGGCGCTGTGGTGACCATGGCCCCCTGGGCGGCCGCTTCGGTGATCGACGACTGCGGTGTCGACCCGGCCCGGGTCTGGGTGGTGCCCGGGGGGGCGAACCTCGATGAAGCTCTGCTGGCGGCCCAGCCCCCGGCCCCGCCGCCGCCGGCCCCGGGGGGTGCCGCGCCCCTGCGGCTTGGGTTTCTTGGCAAGGACTGGCAGCGCAAGGGGGGGCCGTTCCTGCTGCAGCTCGCGGAGGCCCTGGCCGTGCGTGGACTGCCGACGCGGGTGCGGGCCGTGGGGCCTGACCCCGCGGGGCTGCCGCGCCATCCCTGCCTCGAACCCGTCGGCTTTCTTGACCGTCGCCGGGACGGGGCTGCCTTTGTGGCCGAAGTGCGCAGCTGGCATTTCGGCACGCTCTTCTCCCGCGCCGAGGCCTTTGGCATCGGCAACCGCGAATGCCTGCGGCTGGGGGTGCCGGTGCTGGCCCATGCGGTGGGTGGCATCCCCGCGACCCTGCCCGATGCCGGTTGCGGGATGCTGTTCCCCCCCCATCCCACGCCGCCGATGGTGGCCGACTGGATCGCTCAGCGGTTGACGCCCTACGGCGCTTACCTGGCCTGGCGCCAGGACCTGGCGGTCCGGGGTGGCGAATTCACCTGGGCGGTGGTGGCCGCCAGGCTGCAGGAGCTGCTGGGCTGATGCCGCGGCTCCCCCGCTATGCCGTGCTGCAGCCCGGTGCGCGCCTCCACTACGCCGTGCCGGCCCTGCTGGCCCGCGCCGGGGCCCTGGCGGCCCTCTACACCGATCTGCACGGCCACCACCGCTCCCTGCAGTCCCTGGCGGCCCTCTGGCCGCCGGGTCGGCAGCCGCCGGCGCTGCAGCGCCTGCTGGCCCGGCGGCTGCCGGCCGATCTGCCCCGGCGGCTGGTGCGCGAGCAGGTGGTGGCCACCCTGGCGGGCCGGGGGGCCCAGGCCCTGCTGCAGCGGGCGGCCCGCGAGGGTTTCGCCGGTGCGGGGGCGGTGTACACCAGCTTCATCAACGACGACCTGGCCACGGTCGAACGGGCCCGCGACCAGGGTCTCGCCGTGGTCCATGAACTGATCATCAGTGCCGATGCCGGCCGCATCCTGCTGGAGGAGCGGCGGCGTTTCCCTGGGGTCGAGCCCCCGGCCGAAACCGCTGAGGTCATCGAGGCCGGCATCGACCGCGACCGTCGCAAATGGGCCCTCAGTGATCGGGTGCTGGTGCCATCGACCTACTGCCTGGACAGCTGCCTGGCCCTGGGCTGCGAGCCCTCGCGGCTGCGGCTGGTGCCCTACGGCATTCCCGAGCACTGGTTCGAGCTGCCGGTCTGCCCCGAACCGGGACGGGTGTTGAGCGTCGGTCGCGTGAGCCTCGGCAAGGGTCACCATTACCTGGCCGAGGCCTGCCGCCTGCTGAGCCAGCGGCGGGTGGCCCATCACTGCCGCATCGCCGGTGCCTGGCAGGTGGATGTGACGGCCCCCCTGTTCAGCGGTCCCACCTACCTGGGGCCGGTGCCCCGCAGTCGCATGGCCGCCGAGGTGCAGCGGGCCGATGTGGTGGTGCTGCCCACCCTCACCGACAGCTTCGCCCTGGCCCATCTCGAGGCGATGGCCTGTGGAGTGCCGGTGGTCACCACCCACCACTGCGGGGCCCTGGTGCGCGATGGCGTCGAGGGGTTTGTGGTGCCGGTGCGGGATGCGGCGGCCCTGGCGGAGCGGCTGCAGCAGCTGATCGAAGACCGTGCCCTCCGTCAGCGGCTGGGGGCCGCGGCCCGTCGGCGGGCCCTTGAGCATGGCTGGAGCCGCTACGGCGAGCGGCTGCTCTCGGCCCTGGAGCTGCCGCAATGACCGTGCTGCTCGCCCTCCGTCGCATCGGCCCGTATCACCACGCCCGCTTCCAGGCCGCGGCGGCGCGTCTGGCGCTGGTGGTGCTCGAGACCCGGCCCGCTTCCCAGGAGTACCCCTGGGAATTCACCCCTGCCGGTGGGGGGTATCGCGTCGAGCGGTTGCGGGGGGCCGCCGGGCCCGAGGTCGATCCGCCCCGGGCCTGCCTTGATGCACAGCTGGCGGCCCTGCTGCAGCAGCACCAACCGGCGGTGGTCGTGACGGTGGGCTGGGCCGACGGGGCCTATCGGCGGCTGCTGCTGGCGGCCCAGGCCCGCCACGTGCCGCTCGTGATCGTCAGCGACAGCCGCCGGGCCGACCGTTCCAGGCCCTGGTGGCTCGAGCACCCCAAGCGCTGTCTGTTGCGCGGCTATTCCGCGGCCCTGGTGGCGGGTCGCGAAAGCCGGGCCTACCTGCACGATCTGGGGTTTCCGGCCGCGGCCATCCACCAGCCCTGGGATGTGGTCGACAATGACCTCTTCGCCGCGGCTGCGGCCGATCCGCCGGCCCAGCCCCCACGGCTGCTCTGCGTCGCCCGCTTTCTGCCCCGCAAGAACCACCGGCTGCTGCTGCAGGCCTATGGGGCCTACCAGGCGGCCGGCGGGCGCTGGGGGTTGCAGCTGGTGGGCGATGGGCCCGAGGAACCGCAGCTGCGTCGCACGATTGCGACCCTGCCCGATCCCGATCGGGTGAGCCTGCTGCGCTTTCAGCAGCTCGATGACCTGCGGCGGCTGTACAGGGCGGCGTCGGGCTTTGTGCTGCCCAGCCGGGTGGACCAGTGGGGACTGGTGGTCAACGAGGCGATGGCGGCCGGTCTGCCGGTGCTGGTGAGCCGCGGCGCCGGCTGCGCCGTTGATCTGATCGACGAGGGCAGGACCGGCTGGAGCTTCGATCCCGGGGATCCGGCGGCCCTGACGCGGCTGCTGCACCGGCTTGAGGCCCTTCCCGCCGCCAGCCGCGACCGCCTGCGGCAGGCGGCGGCCGAACGGCTGCGAGGCTTCGATCCCGAGGCCTTCGCCACCGGCCTTGAAGCGGCCGTCGCCACGGCCCTCGCCCACCCGCGGCGCTCCAGACTGAGTGCCCTCGTGGCCCGTCTGCGATGACCGATGCCGTCTTCGATCCCGGGCGGCTGCGGGGGGATGAGCTGTTCTGGCTGCTGAGCCTGGCGGCCCTGCTGCTGCTGTGGCCCCTGCGGGCCGCCGATCGGCGTTCACCCCTGGCCTGGGTCGAGCCGCCGATGGTGCTGGCGGTGATCTTTGCCTATTACTCGCTGGCCGGACCGTTGCTGGCCCTGGCCAGTGGTGGCTGGATCGACCGGGGCGTCAACTTCCGTGGGGTGCTTGACGTGGGCTGGCAGACCTCGGTGCTGGCCTATGGCGCTTTTCTGGTCGGTTATGGCCTGCTGCCCTCGCCGCCGGCCCGACGGCTTCCCCTGTCCCCGTTCGATCCCGATCGGGCCTGGAGGCTGGGTTGGATCCTCAACGGCACCGGCCTGGCCCTGCATGGTCTGACCGTCGGCCCCCTGCGACTGCTGCAGCAGCTGAACCCGCTGGTGCTGGCCACGGAGGTGCCCGGCGCCGCCGCCACCGAGCTGGGGCCCTTCGCCAATTACGCCGCCCTGGCGGTGAACCTGCTCATTCCCGGCACCTGCCTGCTGCTGGCGGCACGGTTGCGCCAGCCCTGGCGGCCCCTCTGGCCGTTGCTGCTCTGGACCCTCGTGGCCGCGGCGCTGTTCACCGCCATCGGCTTCCGTTACCGGTTGGTGCTGCTGCTGGTGCCCCTGCTGCTGCTGCCGGCCCTGGCCGGCGGCCGGCGGCCGTCCCTGCCGCTCCTGGCGGCCGCCGGGGCGTTGCTGCTGCTGGCGTCGGGGGCCATCGGCCTCACCCGCCAGTACGGACTGGGGCTTGACCTGTCGCTGCTGCAGGGGGTCGGTGCCGGCGACGTGGTCCAGGCCGGTTTCGGAGAGGCGGCCATCTTCTTCCCCTCGGCGGCGCTGGTGCAGGCGGTGCCGGATTCAATCGCCAGCGTCGGCGCCGAGCCCCTGCTGCGCACCCTGCTGTTTCCGGTGCCTTCGGTGCTGCTGCCCGGCAAGGAGTCGGCCAGTTACCTGCTTGATGCCCTCGCCCGCCTCTACGGCAGCGCCCAGGCCAGCACCGGGGCTGCGGTGCTGAACTGGGCCGAGTACGCCCTCATGGCGGGCTGGCCGGGGGTGGTGGCGGGCTACGGGCTGCTGGGCCTGCTCTATCGCCGCCTCTGGAACGGCTTCCTGCAGCGCCGCAGCGATCCCCTGGTGCAGGTGGTCACCGCCCTGGCCCTGGCCTACCTCTACGTGGTGGTGAGTCGGGGTTACCTGCCCCAGGTCGTCATGCTGGCCGTGTTCACGGTGCTGCCGCCGCTGCTGCTGCTTGCCCCTGTCGCCGATGACCGTCGCCCATCTGCTCAGCAGCGCTGACCCGCGCCGGTCCGGGGGCATCGGCGTTGCCGTTGCCCACCTGGCCACCGCCCAGCGGCGCCGGGGCCTGGAGGTGCAGCTGTGCCCCGCCGATGCCGGTGACCAGCGGCTGGCGGTGCTCACGGCCGGTGCAGCGGTGGTGCACAGCCATGGACTCTGGCT
>CAMASU010000137.1 GCA_945861105.1 Synechococcus sp. UW140 | reverse complement strand
ATTAAAGTTTTTCAAGTTGATTCAGCACCGGTGCTGCTTCTCTGGCCCCTGATCGCCCAGATCACCGAACTTCCGGCGTTGCCGGCGGTGCCACCGTCGCTCAACGCAACCCCGGCGCCTGCAGCCCAGGGCCAGCCACTCCGCAAGATTTCCCCCACTGCTTCGCTGCTGCTCTCCTTGGGTCAGCGGCAGATCAAGGTGGTCGACAACGGCAAGGTGATCGGTGGCCCCTGGCCGGTGGCCATCGGTGCCAAGGAGTCGCCGACCCCCAAGGGCACCTTCAGTGTTCTCAACAAGGTCGTCAATCCGATCTATCGCAGCACCCACACCGATGCGGTGAATCCCAAGCGCGGCCAGGAGTCGCCCCTGGGGGAGCGCTGGGTCGGTTTTCTGAAAAAAGACAGGGATCAGTTCGGCATTCACGGAACCCCCTGGCCGTTCTGGGTCACTCGCCGACTTCCGGTGACCAACGGCTGTGTGCGAATGCTGAATGAGCACGTGCGCGAGATGTTTGACCTGGTGGACATCGGGGCTGCGGTGCAGATCACCGATTGACGCGCTTGTCTCGGCCGGGACCCGTCCCTTGTCCAGTCAATCGTCCAATGTGAGAGCGCTGCGGAGTCATGTCGCTCCCTTTGCGCCAGGTCTTCCTCTCTCCAGCCTGCGTACCTGTGACACACACAGGTACGCAGCACTCTTGTTCTGCTGATTTTCCCTGTTGTAGCGACAGGTCCAGGCACGGAGTGGATCTGTGTCCAGGGGACTGGACACGGCATTGGACATGCAGAAGAGGACGATCGACCCAGGACAATCACGTCAAGGAGCACCAGATCTCGATGATCAAGACCAGGTGGTCATCAGGCAGAATCTGCGCTTTTAGAGAGATCGATAGTCTTGCCTGCGGCGAGACATAGGACTAGCTCTCGGTCGCAGATGCGACGCTTGGGCGGTCAGATGAGAAGGTCGGGCGTGACGCCGAGGGCTGACTGCGTCGCCCTCCTTGGACACCCACAAGCATCGGCCATGGATCATGAGCTCTGAGCTCTGGGCCATGCCTGGTCTCTGTGGTGTGCGCTGGATTTTTGGTGACCTGGTGACCTGGTGACCCAGTCGAGCGGTGAACGGTGGTGATGGTCAGACGGGTTGATGGCTGCCAGGTGGACGATGGCCGCATCGGCATCGGCGCGCCGAGAGGAGAATCCCACGAGGATCATCTGAGTCTTGCTCTGAGTCCTGAAATGCGACCTGACTGCGACACCTGAATCGCTCGAAACTCGTTGACGCAGCTATCAGCGGATCCGGCAGTCAGCGGATCCGGGAGAGCACGCGCTGCTTGAGCAGCTGGTAGGCCTCGTTCAGTCGACGCATTGCCTCCGGGTCACCGCCCGTGTCTGGATGGTGGGCAAGGGCCAGCTGGCGGTAGGCCTCACGGATCTGGTGAAGCGTGAGCACATGATCAGGATCCGTGGGCAGCTGCAGCAGCCGCAGGGACCCCTGGATGGTGAGCGTTGAGCCAAGGTCGAGGAAGGGAGAGCCGCGGCGACGGCGCCGCAACCGCTGCACCAGACGACCGACGAGGGAGGGGATCCGCAGGTGCAGGGTCGCAGCACCGAAGGGGTCCTCCAGCAATCCGGCGGCGACAAGCACCCGTTCCAGGTTTGGGGCTCCACTGCTCCAGGCCGGCGCCAGGCCCTCCAGCACCCGCTCCAGGGCACCCCAGTGGAAGGGCTGGCCACCGCTGGCCTCTGCAGCGGGCCAGATGTCATGGGCCAACCACTGCACCGCCCCCTCCACCACAGGGGGCTGGGGACTCTGGCCGTAGAGCTCGAGCCAGTGATCCCGAACCGCGCCGAGACACGACCGCAGCTGATCGGCACTGATCACCGCCGTCCGCTCGCCCGCCAGGGCATCGGAACCATCGCCACCCAGGGACTGACGCACCTCACGGCTGCGGCGTCGGACGAATCCCGGGAGATCGATCCCGCCGACCGACCGTCCTGACGACGCCTCCGCAGGCCAGGGTGGGTCATCGTCAAGGTCGGCGGTGGCAGCCGGGAGCGGTGCTTCCAGCGCAGCGATGCTCACCGGCACCATGGCCGACGCTTCCGGTGCCACCTCCAGCGAAGGGGGGGACTCGAGGCCCTCGGCTTCACCGCTGTCGCCCTCCAACCGCTCCCCTTCCTGGCTGAGGACCATGAGCAGCAGCTGCTCGACCACCGGGCCCCGGGAGCGATGGCCCCAGGCGCGCCTGAGCTCATCAATGCGCGTCAGGACGGTGTCGCTGAGCTCGACCGAGATGCGTCGCCCCTGCTCGCTGCCTTTGGCCACGGTGATGTCGAGGGAGCGCTGGGAGCCTATCGACCAAACCAGTTGCGCATCAACTGATAAGGACGGGACGGATCGATCATCGCCGGAGCGGTCGGCGGCCAGCCGGCTGAGGGAACCACCGGTGGTCCCTGGGGGGGACGCGCCGTCGAGGGTCGAGCTGCCGGGGCTGTCTTGTTCATCACAGGCCGCTGGACAGCTCGGGGCGCGAGACGGGGGCGGACAGGGGCCACCGCCGGGGCATCGGACAAGCCCTGGGCAACTCCAGCGGCACCGGGAACCGCAGGCGGGGCATTGACCGGAGGAGGAGCCTGACGGACCATTGCCTCACGGGCTTCAGCCTGCAGCTGTTCCTGCTGACGCAGGGCCACCAGTTGCTGGCTGGGCACGACACTCAGCAGATGTCCTGGAGTGGCATCAGCTGGGTAGACCAGGCTGATCCGGACGGGTGTCACCACGCCGGGGGGCAGGTTGAGCGAGCTCAGGGACAGACTCTGGCCCGACCGCAGACCCACATGAAACTCCTCATAGCCGCGGGGGGTGGTGACGCCGATCGTTCCGCGATAGGCCGTGAACTGGCGGCCGATCAGCGTCGGATGGCTGAACACAAGGTCGTAGGAGCCTTCGCCCCTCAGCTGCAGATCCACATCGAAGCGGACGCCGTAGGTGCCGACGTTGTCGAGGGATGAGTCGACCATGCGGGTGGCCAGTTCATTCACCTGCAGCTCATTGGTGCCGAAGTGATGGCGGCTGGTGGTGGTGAGGGGAACGTGGAGCGCCCCTGACCTCAGATCGTGGCGCAGGCTGGCCTGGTAGGAATCACCGATGGCCACACCGGCGACGCGGGCAAAGACCCGACGGTCACGGATCTCGTCGAGGCGTGCCAGGTAGGTGCGCCCCGGGGCCAGGCGACCCTCGTCAAGCACCCGCAGCATGTCCTGGGGACCGGCCGGATCTTCGGCTGCGACCACCGCCATCTGGAACGGCCCGTCGCTGCGGCCCTTGAGCAAAGCGTTGGCAATGCCACGGGCCGGCAGATCGGTGCTCACGATGACGACCCTGGAACGGGCGGGGATGCGGACGATCTCGGGCATGGCCCGATCGAGACTTCCCCGCAGCATCTGCACGGCGGTGGCGGCACCGGGGCCGGTGTTCCAGGGCCGGCGTCCCTGGGGAATCACCCCCATCAGGTTGTTGGACAGGTAAGGGGCTTCAAAGCTGTTCTTGACCGCACCCTGCTCAAAGCGCAGGGTGACCTCCCGATCACCAGGGTTGATGGCGATGACGGCCAGGGTGAGCTGGCCCCGACGTCCACCGGGCACGCCAAGACGGCGAGCGTCGGTGGGGGCGTACTTGTGGTGGGCATGGAGGCCGAAGTCTCCGTTGAAGGTGTAAGTGGCATTGGCGAGGGTCTCGCCGTTCTCGGCCACCGCCGACCCCGGGGTGGTGCTGACGAGGATGCCCGGTCCCCAGACCTCTTCGGGCTGGTTGGAATGGAGCACGGGCACGCTGTTGAATCGCCCCTGTAACGGCTGGGCGGCCTGGCCGGCCATGAGCGCCACCTGGGCCTGCGCAGCAGGGCAGATGAGCTGAGCCGATGCCAGACCAAGAAGAACAGGGAGGAAATGACGCATGGGACCCGCTGGACCGACTCCTCCCGTGATGGGTCTGAAGTGCGACAGGGAGAGAGGAGCTTTGGAATTTCTTTCGCTCAGATCGTAATCAGAGCCGAAGGTCGCCCTGCGTTCCGGATGTCTCACGGGGATGGAGCAAGGGACAACTGACCCCCAGCGCCATTCGCTAGAACGACGCAGGTTCGGCACATTTTCCCATGTTTCCCTTCCCTGACTGCCTCGGTGTCGAAGGCACCACCCACGACTTCAAGGCGCGCCGCCAGCGGCGCAAGCGGATGATGCTGCGCAGCTGGCGCGATGCCCTCGAGCGGCAGCTGGCCGCCGTCGACGCCGCCATCGCCACCCTGGAGCGGCAGATGGAACGCGACGGCACCAGCCACGAGTGACGACGGACGCCTGAGGCCTGCTCAGGCCGTGAGGGGGGCCAGGGTCGGCCGCAGCTGGTCCAGGGCCCGCCGCAGCCGTCGGTGGATCGTCATCGCGCTCACCCCCTCCTCCCGGCCCACCTGCCTCAGGCTCTGGCCTGCCAGTAGCACCTGCTCCACACAGCGGCGTTCCAACGGCTCCAGGGTGGCCATGGCTTCACGCACCTGCTGCCGTCGCTCCTGCTTCAGCAGGGTTGTCCAGCCCTCGCCCCGGGGGTCTGCGGGGAGCTGGTGGTCGGCCAGCGCATCGAGGGGCCGCAGGCGCAGACTCCAGGCCCGCCAGTCCCCTGACTGGCGCAGGCGGCGGGGCAGTCGCACCGGATCGGCCGCATCACGCAGGTAATGCAGCATGGCGCCGCGGATGTGCAACACCAGAAAGCCCTCCAGGTGCGCCCCTCCGCGGTCGCCGCGGTTGTTCAGGCCGCGCAGCAGCCCCAGGTAGCCCACCTGGCGCAGGTCGTCCCGGTCTGCACGGCCAGGACGGGCGTAGCGACAGGCCAGGCGGTCGATCAGGGGCTCAAAGGCGGCCAGGGGTGAGGGACGACGCCGGCAGGTCGTGGGGCACGCAGGATGAATAGTCGGTCTCAAGGTCATGGGCCAGCGGACCTCTCCAGCCCAGCGCAGGCGATCGGGCCCCCGCATCCGTGGAACCACGGAACCCTGTCCCTCAGGGGGCAACGGCGGCGGCCACCAGCAGGGGCAGGGGCCCCTGGAGGCGCAGCCAGTCGAGATCAGACTCCTCGGTGGCCAGCAGATAGCCGGCAAACCCAAGGGCATTGAGACTGAAGCCGCGGCAACCCTCAAGCACGCGTGGCACCAACGCCATCCAGTCCCCGCCGAACAGCAGGTTGTAGGGCCCCCTGGGCCTGGGGTCGACGCGGGGGCTGCCGAGCCCCTGGGACTCACAGAGCTCCTGATAGGTGGCCTCGAGAACAGCCGCAGGGGGGGTCTCACCGCCGGGAAGGGGTCGCAGGCCCAGCCGCCACGGCCAGGGCGTGCTCCCACCAGAGGCGATGTGACGGAATCCGTCCTCCAGGGGGCACAGCGGCAGATCGGCCTGGCGGGGCAGCAGCTGCAGATGCCGGTGGGGCTGACTGGCTCCGGCATCAGGGCCGCTGTTGAAGAACCACAGGCCGTTCACCTGGGCCATCAGCCGGGCCACGGCCTCCCAGTCGCGGCTGTCCAGCCAGCCCTGCTGGGGTTCCCAGCCACGGGTGATCAGCAGCAGATGGCGGGGCTCGACCGGA
>CAMASU010000136.1 GCA_945861105.1 Synechococcus sp. UW140 | reverse complement strand
CGACAGCCAGTTCAGCCACCTGGCCTGGATTCAGACCGACCGCAAGCAGGGCGGCCTCGGCGACATCGCCTACCCCTTGGTGGCAGACCTGAAGAAGGACATTGCCCGTGCCTTCAACGTGCTTGACGAAGACGCCGGTGTGGCACTTCGCGGTCTTTTCCTGATTGACCCCGAAGGCTTCGTTCAGCACGCCACGATCAACAACCTGCCGGTTGGCCGCAATGTTGAAGAGACGCTGCGCATCCTGCAGGCGTTCCAGCATGTCCAGTCGAACCCCGATGAGGTCTGCCCGGCCAACTGGACGCCTGGTGAGCGCACCATGAACCCGGATCCCGTGAAGAGCAAGGACTTCTTCGCCGCTGTCAGCTGAGGAGCGTCAGCCTGCCGCCGCTGCCGTCGAGTTCGGCCCTCCTCCCCTGGGGGAGGGCTTCATTCGGTCGACCGTGACCCACCGGCAGCCGGCCCACCACCGGGATTCCCAGGTCACAGCAGCGGTTGCGCAGCACCTCTTCCATGGTCAGGTCGCCGGGCAGCACATCTCCGTCCGAGGTCCAGTCAAAGCGACCCAGGCCAAGACCGGCCAGCCCCTGCAGCAGGCCGGCGGTGCGCCAGTGGGTCAGCAATCGATCGACCCTGTAGGGCGCTTCGCCCGTGTCCTCGATCACCAGGATCGTCCCATTCAGATCTGGCAACCATGGCGTCCCGATGAGGTGGGTGGCCACGGTCAGGTTGGTGACCACCAGGGCACCAGTGGCCCTGCCGCTGCTCCAGCCCTGTCCCTGCAAGGGGGCCACAGCGACGCCGCTCAGCAGCTGTCGCACCCGCTCCCCCCGCCAGCCGTGGATGCCGCCTCCGCCGCCTGCGGCCAGCTGTGCCAGCTGCAATGCGCAGTTGTCTGAAAATCCGACGAACCACCTCGGGGCCGCTGGCAACTTCAGGCCGGCCTCCAGGACCCGCTGGGCTCCCCAGCCACCGCCCACGCACACCAGTGCCGCATAACGACCATCGGTCCAGAGCCGCTGCAAGAGCTGGGCTCGGTCCCCATCCCGGCCGGCGAAGTAGTGCCAGCGGTTCATGGTTTCCGCCGGTGTGTCGAGCTGCCAGCCCCAGCTGGCATAAAGGGCCGTCCAACCGTCGTTGCGATTCAGTTCTTCGGCGGTGACCCAGGTCCCCGGTGCCACGGCCGCCAGCCGATCCCCCGGCTTCAGGGCCGGTGGCGCAGGCAGACCGCGACTGCCCCAGTCAGGCCCCGCCATCGCCCAGCTGTCCTGGCGCCAGCTCAGACCGGCGGTGGCCACGGCCAGGCCCTGCAGCAGACGACGACGGTCCAGCCTCATCCGACCAGGGCCTGCAGCAGCCGTCGGCCGTCAGCGCCCCCCAGCAGCGGATCACAGGCCCGCTCCGGATGGGGCATCAGCCCCAGCACATTGCCTGTCGCGTTGCAGACGCCGGCAACGGCGCCACGGGACCCATTGGGATTGCTGCGATAACGCAGCACCAGCTGCCCCGTCTGCTCCAACGCGGCAAAGGTTCCGTCGTCGCATTGCCAGCAGCCTTCCCCGTGGGCGATGGGAAACTGCACCTGTTCCCGGCTGCCGTAACCGGCCAGGAGCCGGCACGGCCCCGGCTCCACATCGAGGTCGCAGGGTTCGCAGAGAAAGTGCAGATCACGGTTACGGGTGAGGGCGCCGGGGAGCAGCCCCATTTCGGTGAGCACCTGGAAGCCGTTGCAGACCCCCAGCACGGGGCCCCCGCCTCTGGCGAAGGCCTCCACCTCGCGCAGCAGCGGCGCGAAGCGGGCGAGGGCGCCACAGCGCAGATAGTCGCCGTAGCTGAAGCCCCCTGGCAGCACCACGGCTGACACCCCGTTCAGTTCGGTGTCGCCATGCCAGAGAAAGCGGGTCGGGAGCCCCAGGCAGCCCTGCACCGCCCAGGCCATGTCGCGGTCGCAGTTAGAGCCCGGAAAGACAACAATGCCGACGGTCACGGGGCCTCCTCCAGCTCGCAGGTCCAGGTCTCGGTCACGGGATTGGCCAGCAGCCGGTCACACAGGTCGGCCAGGGTGCGTTCGGCGCTCTCGCGATCGTCAGCCTCCAGCTCAAGGTCGATGGCCTTGCCGATTCTCAGGCGGCTGAGGCCAGCAAGACCCAGCCGCCCGGCGGCGGCACGGGTGGCCTCCCCCGCCGGGTCCAGCACCGAGGGCCGCAGCTGAACCCTTACCAGAGCACGAAAACGGGCCAAGGCGCGATCACGTCTGCATGAATCTTCGCAGCCACGCTGTCAGATGGGCGAGAGATGGCCATGGTGGAAGAAGCACCGTGAGCCCCGTGTCCTCGCCCCTGCCCCTGCTGTTGAGCGTCGCTCTGACGGCCCCCGTGGTGCAGGCCCAGGACCTCGTGGTGACCACCTCCTGCCGGGTCGGTGGCGGACCATGGCAGGCCTGCCGCCTTGCGGTCCAGGACCCTGGCCTCCGCTGGCAGGTGCAGCTGGGGGAGCAGACCTGGAGTTTCAGCCACAACGGCAGCGGAGCCATGAGGCTGCGCCAGGGGCATGGTCCCTGGAGGGCGACCACACCGCGCTGGGAGAAGGCGGGAGACGTGCTGTGCTGGGGTCAGCTCTGCGCCAGGGGGCCGCTGCCGCTGGACTGAGTCAGCTGCCGCCGCAGCTCACCGCCGTCATCCCGGCGGCCGATGGCCACCAGCCTCAGCTGGTCCGTCGGCAGACCATCCGCCTCGAACCAGGTCTCGAGCCGACGACCCACCGCCTGCACCTGCAAAGGCAGATCGCGGCCAGCCAGGGGAATACGACCCTTGAGCCGCAGCCAGCCATGGGCCTGGATCGACTGCCGCAACAACGCTTCCAACGGCTGCCGCAGCCAGATCCCCACGAGGTCGACGCTCACCGACGTGAGCTCCGGATGGGCATGGTCATGGTCGTGGGCTTCGCCGGAATCATCGGCGGCCTCGCCGCGATCGATCCCCAGCAGCAGATCCGGATCCACCACGCCGCGGGCCATCGCCAGGGTCGGCGCGGGGGGTGTCTGCCACTGGGACAGCTCCCGCTGCAGAGCCTGTTCGACCGTCTGCAGTTGCTCAGCACTGAGCCGGTCAGCCCGACTCACCAGCACCAGATCCGCAACCTCGAGCTGCTCCCGGAAGACCTCCTCCAGGGCCCGCTGGTGATCCAGCTCGGGGTCCTGCTGCTGCTGGCGCTCCACCGCCAGGGGATCGCGCACGGGGGAACCGGCCGCCAGGGCCTCGCCATCAACGACCGTGACGACCCCCTGCACCCGGGTGCGATGGCGGATCGTCGGCCAGCGGAACGCCTCGAGCAGCGGTTCCGGCAGGGCCAGACCACTGGTTTCGATCACAATGCCGTCAAGAGGATCATTCCCATCGAGCAGCCGCTCCATCGTCGGCAGGAAGTCCTCCTGAACGGTGCAGCAGACGCAGCCGTTGGGCAGCTCCACCACGGGACACCCTTCGGCGCCATCGCAGAGGAGGGCACCGTCAATGCCGACCTCACCGAACTCATTCACCAGCACCGCCAGCCGCCGGCCGCCGTGGCTGAGCAGGTGACGCAGCAGGGTTGTCTTGCCTGACCCCAGAAACCCTGTCACCACGGTCACGGGCAACCGACCTGGGGGGCTCGGAACGGCGGTGGCCATGGTGCCGAAGCGCTGCGTCCGGACCCTACTGCCGGCAGCGCAGGCTGTCCCGGGTCGCCACCCCGGAGATGGGATGAACGCCGCTGGCGCGGGCACAGAGGGCCCGCTGTTCCTGCTGGTCGAGCACGGCTTCGCTGAAATCGGTGCCCTCGATCGCGGCCCCGGCGAAGTGGGACTGGAGCAGCATGGCGTTGTCGAGACGGGCGCCGCGCAGATCGGCGCCGTCGAAACGGCTCGCGAAGCCGACCACATCGCGCAGGTCGGCGTTCTGCAGGTCAGCTTCCTCCAGGCGGCTGCCGTTGAAGACCGAACCGCGCAGGTCGCTGCCGCTGAAGTCGAAGCCGCGCAGGTCGGCCTTCAGAAATTCCTGCTGCTGCAGCTGCCGTCCGTGCATGTCGGGCTGCAGGTCCTGCAGCGAGCGGCTGCCGCGCAGTTCCGGGGCCGTGATCGCCAGGGCCGGGGCTGTCCACCCCAGGCCCAGGGCCAGCACGAGGGCCGCCAGGAGCGCCATCAACCTGCGCATCGGGTTGGGTGCCTGCATCGGTTCCCCCTAGGCTTGCGCCCACAAGTTATGGCAGGGACCCTGCACCCTGCGACGCCATGAGCATGTCGCTGCGGGTCGTCGTTCCCCCGCACCCCCTGGTGGCCCATTGGTTGACGATCCTGCGGGACCGCGACACCCCATCGCCCCTGTTCGCAACAGCGATGAAGGAGCTGGGCCGCTGGCTCACCTACGAAGCGGTGCGTGACTGGCTGCCGACCCAGCCTCTGCAGGTGCGGACGCCCCTGGCCGAAACCGGCGGCAGTGTGATTGACCCGACCGCACCGCTGCTGGCGGTGCCGGTCCTGCGGGCGGGCCTGGGGCTGTGGGCCGGTGCCCAGGAGGTGCTGCCCCATGCGCGGGTCGCGCACTTGGGGATCGTGCGTGACGAAGTGACGGCCCGACCCAGCCGCTACCTCGACCGGCTTCCGACGACGATCGGTCCCCGGGTCGGAGTGGTGGTCTTCGATCCGATGCTGGCCACCGGCGGCAGCCTGCTGCATGCCCTCGAACTGCTGCGGGCGCGGGGCGTCGAGGGCCAGCGGCTGCGGGTGATCACCGTCCTGGCGGCGGCGCCGGGCCTCAAGGCGGTGGCCGAACGGGCCCCAGACCTGGCCATCTACACGGCCTGCATTGACCCTGAACTGGACCACCGCAGCTTCATCGTGCCGGGCCTGGGCGACGCCGGTGATCGCCTCTACGGCACGGAATCCGACGACTTCCTAGGCTGAAACAAGACATCCCAGCTCCATGGCCGACCAGGACAGCCGCTCAGGCACCGTGCTGCTCAGTGCCTTGACCGGAGCCGCCCTGGGAGCCGCCGGCCTCACCTGGTGGCTGCTCTCCCGGGCCGAGCGTCGCCGGGCCCTCGCGGACCAGGTGCGCCGGTTCACCTCGCCCCTGATGCCCGGGCAGATCCAGCAGACCCTTGGCGACAGCCTGGAGCAGCGGGTCCAGCGTCTCCATGTGGCCATCGATGACGTGAGGCGCCAGCTGGAGGATCTTTCCCCCGACGGATCCGAGCGCGGTTGATCGCGCTTCGCCCCCTGCTGGCCGGGCCCTGCGTTCTGTGAGGATCGGGTGACGCTCAAGCCAGCCGGTCGCCATGGCCAAGCTCCGTTCCCACATCGTCACCCAGGGGGTGCAACGCTCCCCCAACCGCGCCATGTTGCGGGCCGTTGGGTTTGGTGACAACGACTTCGACCGACCGATCGTCGGCGTGGCCAACGGTTTCAGCACCATCACCCCCTGCAACGTCGGCCTCAACGACCTTGCCCTGCGGGCCGAGCAGTCCCTCAGGGAGGCCGGAGCGATGCCCCAGATGTTCGGCACGATCACCGTCAGTGACGGCATCTCGATGGGCACGCCAGGGATGCGCTATTCGCTGGTCTCACGGGAGGTGATCGCCGACAGCATCGAAACCGCCTGCAACGGCCAGAGCATGGATGGCGTGCTGGCCATCGGCGGCTGCGACAAGAACATGCCCGGCGCCATGCTCGCCATGGTGCGGATGAACATTC
>CAMASU010000135.1 GCA_945861105.1 Synechococcus sp. UW140 | reverse complement strand
CATCAACAGATGAACCTGTTTGCGTGCCAAGGTGACTGTCGTTTGATAAGTCCAACCGATTATAGGAAGCCTCAGAACCTTCTGCCAGGGGCTGAAGCGGTGCGGATTCGCTGAGCCCAGCCAAGGGTTCGCAGCAGGCGGATGTGCTGCCAGGTGATGTCGAATTCAAACCAGCGCAGGCCGTGGCGGGCGGAATGGGGGAAGGCGTGGTGGTTGTTGTGCCAACCCTCGCCGAAGCTCAGCAGTGCCACCCACCAGCAGTTGCGGGAGAGATCGGGAGAATCGAAATTGCGATAGCCGAAGGCATGGGTGGCGGAGTTCACCAGCCAGGTCACGTGATACACGAGCACCAGGCGCAACGGGATGGCCCAGAGCACCAGGCCAAGGCCGCCGCCATGGACTCCGGCGTGTTCGCCATAGAACCAGAGGGCCAGGCCGAGGGGCAGCTGCGGCAGCAGGAACCAGCGGTCGAGCCAGCGGTAGAAGGGGTCCTGGCGGAGATCGCCGGTAAAGCGATGGATCTCCCGCATGGCCGGGATGTCATGCAGCATCCATTCGCTGTGGGCCCACCACAGGCCGCGGGCAGCGTCGTGGTGGTCGTTGGGTTGGTCGGAAAAGAGGTGGTGGTGGCGGTGCAAGCCCACCCATTCGATCGGACCGCTCTGGCAGGCCAGGGTGCCCATGAAGGCAAGGGTGCGCTCCAGCCAGCGGGGCGCCTCGAAGCTGCGGTGGGCCAGGAGCCGGTGCAGGCCTAGGGTCACCCCCAGAACCGTGGTCCAGTACAGAACCGCCAGGGCCACCACACCCTGCCAGCTCCAGAAGCGGGGCAGCAGGGCGGCCACCGCGCCCACATGCAGCACGAACATGAAGCCGGTGGTGCCGCCCTTGAGCTTCCGCTGCCGGGGAGGTAAGGCGGGGCGCTCGGCCACCAGCCCCGCCCGCAGCCTCAGATCACGGGGGGAGGGTCCGGAGCGATCGCCATCGCCTGGCAAGCGGCTGTTGTCGGCGCTGGAGCCAGCCGGAGGGGGAGATCCCGCGGCGACGGAAAGGGGCATGCGGTGCGGAAAGGGCGAAATGATGTGAGCAACCACCCGGAGATGGAACTCTATGCGGCGGAGCTGCGGCGCCAGGCGATAAATGGGCTGGCTGGATGCTTCCGACCAGCCCAGTGAGGCGCAGGAAGCCGCCGGGTCGATGGTGGCGTTTAGGAGGTGGCGTTCAGGCGGTGGCGATCAGGCGCCGCCGCAGAAGCAGCCGACGACGAGAAGAACTCTGTCATCGTTGTATCTGGCATGAATGGCGTATCTGCCATGGATCAGCCATCGCAGATGCCGACCGGGGCGATTCAGATTGGGACCTCGCGGCGATGAGGGTGATGGGCAGGGCGGAAGCGGCTGGGTTGGGAGCTGGCGCGGGCGATTGCCCCACCTGGGCCCGGGAGCGGGTGGCGGCCGCCCTGGCGGCAATCGCGCCGCTGGCCGCCGCCCACACCGCTGCCGTGCGGCCCCGGCTGGAGCGGGTGCTGGCGGCCTTCGCGGCCGAGCGCCTGGGAGTGCAGCACTTCGCCTCGGTGAGCGGCTACGGCCACGGCGACCAGGGCCGCGAGACCTTGGATCGGGTGTTCGCCAGGGTGCTGCAGGCCGAGGCCGCCGCCGTGCGGGTGCAGTTCGTGAGCGGCACCCATGCCATCGCCGCAGCGCTCTTCGGGGTGCTGCGGCCGGGCGATCGGCTGCTCTCGCTCACCGGCCGCCCCTACGACACTTTGGAAGAAGTGATCGGCCTGCGGGGCAGCGGCTCCGGCTCCCTGGCTGAGTTCGGCATCACCTACGACGAACTGCCGCTCACGGCCGAGGGCCTGGTGGATGAAGAGCGGCTGGCGGAGGCCCTGGCGGCGCCCACCAAAATGGTGCTGATCCAGCGCAGCTGCGGCTACAGCTGGCGGCCCTCGCTGACGGTGGCCGCCATCGGCGGGCTGGTGGAACGGCTGCGGCGCCTCAGCCCCGCCACCCTCGTCTTTGTCGACAACTGCTATGGCGAACTGGTGGAGGATCTGGAGCCCACCGCCGTGGGGGCCGACCTGATCGCCGGGTCGCTGATCAAGAACCTGGGCGGCACCATCGCCCCCACCGGCGGCTACGTGGCCGGCCGGGCCGACCTGGTGGAACAGGCCTGCTGCCGCCTCACCGCCCCGGGCATCGGGTCTGAGGGGGGCACGGGCTTTGACCTGCACCGGTTGCTGTTCCAGGGGCTGTTCCTGGCGCCGCAGATGGTGGCCGAGGCCCTGATCGGCGCCGACCTGGTGGCCCAGGTGTTCGCCGACCGCGGTCTGCCGGTGCAGCCCCACGCCGGTGCCCACCGCAGCGACGTGATCCAGGCCGTGCGCTTCGGTGCGCCGGAACCGCTGCGGACCGTCTGCCGCGCCTTCCAGGCCTGTTCGCCCGTGGGGGGCTACGTGGAGCCGGTGCCGGCGCCGATGCCCGGCTATGCCAGTGAGCTGGTGATGGCCGGCGGCACCTTCATCGACGGCAGCACCAGCGAGTTCTCGGCCGATGGCCCCCTCCGGGAGCCCTACGTGCTCTACAGCCAGGGCGGCACCCACCATGGCCATGTGGCCCTGGCCCTGATGGCGGCCCTGACGCGGCTGGACGCCGGCATCTGAGTCAGACTGCGGCTAACCCCACCAGCCCTTGATGGCCCTCGAATTCCCGGCGGACCTGCGCTACGCCGACAGCCACGAGTACGCCGCCCCCGCCGGCATTGCCCTGCGGGTGGGCATCAGTGCCTTCGCCGTCGACCAGCTCGGCGACATCGTCTTCGTCGAACTGCCGGCGGTGGGCCAGGTGCTGGAACGGGGTGCCAGCTTCGGCACCGTCGAATCGGTGAAGGCGGTCGAGGAGATGTACGCCCCTGTGAGCGGTGTGGTGACGGCCCGCAACGATGTGGTGATCGAGCGTCCCGAGTTGCTGCAGCAGGATCCCTACGGCGAGGGCTGGCTGCTGGAGGTCGAACCCACCGACCCCGGCCAGATCGAGGACCTGATGGCGGCCGATGCCTACCGAAGCAAGGTTGAAGGGGCCTGAGGGGCCACGACAGACCGGTCGGCGGCGACACCGAAGCAGGGCCGGGGGTCCGTAGGATCGCCGCAATTTTTCACGGTCGGCATGACGCAGCCCTCTTCGTTGTCCTGGTGCTGCGACCCCGCCGGTTTCGCCATCCGCCACATCGGCCCCTCGCCCGCCGACGTGGCCACCATGCTGGCGGCCGTGGGCAGTGATGACCTCGAGACCTTCGTGGCCGAGGTGGTGCCGGCCGACATCCTCATCGACACGGCCACGGCGACGGCCGAGCTGCCCCTGCCCTGCGGCGAGGCCCAGGCCCTGGCCGAGCTGCAGGCCATCGCCGACCGCAACGTCTGCCGCCGTTCCCTGATCGGCCTCGGCTACGCCGGAACCGTCACGCCGGCCGTGATCCAGCGGCACGTCTTCGAAAACCCCTGCTGGTACACGGCCTACACCCCGTACCAGGCCGAGATCGCCCAGGGCCGTCTCGAGGCCCTGTTCAACTTCCAGACCCTGATCAGCGAGCTGACCGGTCTGCCGATCGCCAACGCCTCGCTGCTGGATGAGGGCACGGCCGCTGCCGAGGCCATGGCCCTCAGCCAGCAGGCCGTCAAGGGGGGGCGTGGCCGTCGTTTCCTCGTCGATGGCCAGGTGCTGCCCCAGACCCTGGCGGTGCTGCAGACCCGCGCCGAACCCCTCGGCATCGTCGTCGAGACCGTGGATCCCGAAGCCCTGCCGGCTGACCTGGAGGATGCCTTCGGCCTGCTGCTGCAGCTGCCCGGCGCCGATGGGGGCCTGACCGACCCCCGGGGGGCCATCGCCGCAGCCCATGCCGCCGGCCTGCTCGTCACGGCGGCCATCGATCCCCTGGCCCAGGTGCTGTTGCAACCCGTGGGTGACCTGGGGGTCGACATCGCCGTCGGCAGCGCCCAGCGCCTGGGAGTGCCCCTGGGGTTCGGGGGGCCCCACGCTGCTTTCTTCGCCACCACCGCCCTGCACCAGCGCCGCATCCCGGGACGGCTGGTGGGTCGTTCCGTCGATGCCGAAGGCCAGCCGGCCCTGCGGCTGGCGCTGCAGACCCGTGAGCAGCACATCCGCCGCGACAAGGCCACCAGCAACATCTGCACGGCCCAGGTGCTGCTGGCCGTGATGGCCGGGTTCTACGCCGTGCACCACGGCCCCGAAGGTCTCACGGCCATGGCCCGGCGGGTGCTGGTGCTGCGCCATGCCCTGGCCCTCGGCCTGGAACGGCTGGGGCTGACCGTTGACCGCCGCCGCCCCGGCTTCGACACCGTCGTGGTGCACGACGCTTCCGCCGGCGAGCTGCTGCAGCGGGCCCTCGCGGCGGGCTTCAACCTGCGCCCCGTCGGCGAGGAAACCCTGGCCATCAGCCTTGATGAGCTGAGCGATGCCGCCGAGGTGAGCTCACTGCTGCAGGCCCTGGCCCCCGCCGGGGTCCAGCCCGTCTCCGTCGCCGACCTGCTGGCTGATCTGCAGGCGGCCGCGACGGCCCCCCCCGAGCAGGTGCTGCTGGCCAGGGTGCCCCAGCGGCGGGCACCCTGGCTGCGGCAGGAGGTCTTCCATCGCTACCGCAGCGAGACCGAACTGCTGCGTTACATCCAGTCGCTGGCGGCCCGTGATTTTTCGTTGGTCCACGGCATGATCCCGCTGGGCAGCTGCACCATGAAGCTCAATGCGGCCGCCGAACTGCAGCCGGTGAGCTGGCCGGCCTTTGCGGGGCTACATCCCTTTGCCCCTGCGGACCAGACCGCCGGCTACCGGCAGCTGGTCGACGATCTCGAACATTGGCTGGCGACCGTGACTGGGTTCGCCGGGGTGTCGCTGCAGCCCAATGCCGGGTCCCAGGGGGAGTACGCCGGCCTGCTGGTGATCCGTGCCTGGCATCGCAGCCGGGGCGAGTCCCACCGCGATGTGTGCCTGATCCCCACCAGCGCCCATGGCACCAACCCGGCCAGCGCCGTGATGGCCGGTCTCACCGTCGTGCCCGTGGCCTGTGATGACCAGGGCAACGTCGATCTGGCTGACCTGGAGGCCAAGGCGGCGGCCCACGCCCCGCGTCTGGCGGCGGTGATGGTCACCTACCCGTCGACCCACGGGGTCTTCGAGACCGGCATCCGTCGCATCGCCACCGCCGTTCACGCCCACGGCGGTCAGGTGTATCTCGAGGGTGCCAACCTCAACGCCCAGGTGGGCCTCTGCCGCCCTGGCGACTACGGCGCCGACGTGTGCCA
Organism: Synechococcus sp. UW140; assembly: GCA_945861105.1. GTDB lineage: Bacteria > Cyanobacteriota > Cyanobacteriia > PCC-6307 > Cyanobiaceae > CAIQIA01. Next base: position 516 of record CAMASU010000135.1, on the reverse strand, counting down.
CCTCAACCTGCACAAGACGTTCTGCATCCCGCACGGCGGCGGGGGCCCCGGGGTGGGTCCCATTGCCGTGGCTGCGCACCTGGTGCCGTTTCTCCCCGGCCATCCCCTTGCTGCCTGCGGCGGTGACCAGGCGATCGGACCGGTGTCGGCGGCCCCGTGGGGCAGCGCCGCCATCCTGCCGATCAGCTGGATGTATGTGCGCATGATGGGAGGTGCCGGCCTGCGCCGTGCCACGGCGGTGGCGTTGCTGGCCGCGAATTACATGGCCCAGCGCCTTGATCCCCATTTCCCGGTGCTCTATCGGGGTGCCGGCGGCCGTGTGGCCCACGAGTGCATCCTTGACCTGCGTCCCCTCAAGCGCAGCGCTGCCATCGAGGTGGATGACGTGGCGAAGCGACTGATGGATTACGGCTTCCATGCCCCCACCGTCAGCTGGCCGGTGGCCGGCACTGTGATGGTGGAGCCCACCGAGAGCGAGTCGCTGGCCGAACTCGACCGTTTCTGCGACGCCATGAT
>CAMASU010000134.1 GCA_945861105.1 Synechococcus sp. UW140 | reverse complement strand
AGGTGCACGGCAACCGCATGGTCGACGTGGCTGTCACCAACGCCAAACTCGAGGACCGGGCCCTGCGCATCCTGCGGGACCTGGCCGGGGTGAACCGTGACGAGGGCGCCCAGTTGCTGCAGCAGGCCGGCGGATCGGTCAAGCTCGCCCTGCTGATGGCGGCCGGAGGTCTCGCCGCCGAGGCCGCGGGACCCCTGCTGGCGGAGGCGTCAGGCGACCTGCGCCAGGCCCTGGCCGCCGCCGGCGTTCAGCTGCAGGGACCCCAGTAGGGACGGGTGAACAGATCAAGGCGCTGGCGGGTGGCGGCCGGCACCTGGTCCGGCGCCGTCATCAACGCCGTCGCCAGGGCCGTATGGGCCGGCGACGGCGGCCGTCGGTCATGGAGGGCCGCCACCGCCCGGGCCACCACCCCCTGGGCCGTGCGGGCGTTGGCCTGCAGGTTGGCGATCACCATCTCGACGGTCACGGCGTCGTGGTCGGCATGCCAGCAGTCGTAGTCAGTCACCATCGCCAGGGTGGCGTAGGCGATCTCGGCCTCCCGGGCCAGGCGGGCCTCAGTGTGGTTGGTCATGCCGATGACGCTGCACCCCCAGCGGCGGTACAGCTCGGATTCGGCCCTGGTGGAGAAGGCCGGACCCTCCATGCACAGGTAGGTGCCCCCCCGGTGCAGCCGCCGGTCGGCCGCCAGTTCCGCGGCAGCGGCCTCGGCCAGCACACCCGAGACCTCCGGGCAGAGGGGATCGCCGAAGGCCACGTGGGCCACGGCCCCCTCGCCGAAGAACGAAGCGGGCCGCCCCTGGGTGCGGTCAAGGAACTGGTCCGGCACCACCAGGTCCAGGGGGCGCACCTCCTCCTGCAGTGATCCCACCGCCGAGCAGGAGAGGATCCAGCGCACCCCGAGGGACCGCAGGGCCCAGAGGTTGGCCCTGTAGGGCACCTCGGAGGGCAGGAACGTGTGATGGCGGCCGTGGCGGGCAAGAAAGACCACCGTCGCCTCCCCCAGGCGACCCCGACGCAACCGATCGGACGGTTGGCCCCAGGGGGTGTCGATGGCGAGCTCTTCAACGTCCCTCAGGCCCTCCATCGCATAGAGACCGCTGCCACCGAGCACACCGATGGAGGCGGTGGCCAGATCAGCCGGGGGGTCGACGCGGGAGACCATCGCTGTGTCAGGGTTCAGAGGCACCACTCTGCCCCCACCCGATGACCCGAGCCGTGATGGACACCGACGCCGGCCAGCTGGTGATCGAGCTGTTCGACGCCGACGCCCCCGCCACGGTGGCCAACTTCGTCAAGCTGGCCCAGGAAGGCTTCTATGACGGGCTGGCCTTCCACCGGGTGATCGACGGGTTCATGGCCCAGGGGGGGTGTCCCAACACCCGCGAGGGGTCCCGCGGCGGCATGCCCGGCACCGGTGGTCCGGGCTACACCATCAAATGCGAGATCAACCCGCGGCTGCACGAGGCCGGCACGCTGTCGATGGCCCACGCCGGGAAGAACACCGGCGGCAGTCAGTTCTTCCTGTGCCACGAGGCCCAGCCCCATCTCGACGGGGTCCACACGGTCTTCGGCAAGACCGACGACCTGACCGTGGTGCTGGCCATCCGCAAGGGCACCCGGATCAACAGCGTCAAGATTGAGGAGACCTGATCCAGCAGCGCAGGACGCTGCCGCCGGGCCCCGTATCGGTGCCATTGGCCAGGGACGCCAGCCGTCCCTGCCAGACCGGCAGTTCCGCCGGCGGATGGTCACTGCGCTGGCGGTCGGGGGCGAGCAGCAGCTGCAGACGGCGGGTGTCGGGCCGTGCGGCAAGGCCGGCCAGCAGCGCCAGGCTGCCCCGCTCGAGGGCGACCTGGTCATCGGCGCTGGCCACCATCGCCAGGGCCGGTCCGCCCAGCACGGCCAGCACCCGGCCGTGGCGTTCGGGCTCGAGGGCGAGGCCGAGCCCGCCGGCCGCCTCCTCCAGCCCGCGCTGCAGCTCGTGCAGGGCGGCCGCCGCAGGGGCCCCGGCCCCGTCCCAGGCGATGACCGCCGCCGGGCCCTGCAGCAGATGGCCGAGGCGGGTCGCCTTGGTGTTCAGGTAGGCGGCGTTGTGCTCGCCCGGGTCCATCACCAGGGGGACGCGGTCGACGACCTCGAGGCCGTAGCCGCCCAGGCCGGCGATCTTGCGGGGGTTGTTGGTGATCAGCCGCAGCCGCCGCACCCCCAGATCACTGAGAATCTGGGCGCCGACACCGTAGTTGCGCAGGTCGGCGGCGAAGCCGAGCCGCTCGTTGGCTTCCACGGTATCGAGCCCCTGGTCCTGCAGGCCGTAGGCCTTGAGCTTGTTGAGCAGGCCAATGCCACGCCCCTCCTGGCGCAGGTAGACCACCACCCCGCACCCCTCGGCCTCGATCATCCGCAGGGCCGCCTCCAGCTGGGGGCGGCAGTCGCAGCGCAGGGACCCGAAGGCGTCGCCGGTGAGGCATTCGGAATGCACGCGCACCATCACCGGTTCGCCGGGGGTCTGGGGCAGACCCTTGACCAGCGCCACGTGTTCGGTGCCATCGAGGGTGTTGCGGTAGCCGACGGCCTCGAAGCTGCCGAAGGCGCTCGGCAGGGTCGCCCGCGCCTCCCGCACCACGAACCGTTCGTTGTCGAGCCGGTAGCGGATGAGGTCGGCGATGTTGATCAGGCAGAGCCCGTGGCGCTCGGCGTAGTCGCGCAGCTGGGGCAGGCGGGCCATGGAGCCATCGGGGTTCTGGATCTCGCAGATGACCCCCGCGGGGGTCAGGCCGGCGAGCCGGGCCAGATCGACGGCGGCCTCGGTGTGGCCGGCACGTTTGAGCACGCCCCCCTCCCGCGCCCGCAGGGGGAAGATGTGCCCCGGCCGGCGCAGGTCCGCCGGTCGCGTGGCCGGGTGGAGGGCCACCTGGATCGTGCGGGCCCGGTCTTCGGCCGAAATGCCGCTGCCGACGCCATGTTCGGGACCGGCGTCGATGCTGACGGTGAAAGCTGTCTGGTTGTAGTCGGTGTTCTGGTCGACCATCAGGGGCAGCTGCAGCGCATCGAGCCGCTCCCCCTCCACGGCCAGGCAGATCAGGCCCCGGGCCTCGGTGGCCATGAAGTTGATCTGATGGGGGGTGGCGAACTGGGCGGCACAGATCAGATCGCCTTCGTTCTCCCGGTTCTCGTCGTCCACGACGACGACACAGGCACCATCGCGAATGGCCGCCAGCGCCCGCTCGATCGAATCAAAGGCCGTCGTGCCGGCCCGCTGCTCCCGGCCCATGACCCGTCAGGCAAACATCGGTTATAGGCCCCGCCCCCATGGAACCCGTCGGCGGTGGCCCATCGCATCCCTAAAGTCCGGGACCCATCCGCCCATGGCATGGCCGGTGCTCCCCCCTCCCCCCATCGCGTGGCCGTCATCGGCGCCAGCGGCTACGGGGGGCTGCAGATCCTGCGGCTGCTGCACGACCACCCCGGTTTCCGGGTGACCTTTCTGGGGGGCAGCGGCAGCGTCGGCCAGCACTGGAACGACCGCACCCCCTTCCTGCCCCTGCCCGGCAACCCGGCGATCGAAGCGCCGGAGCCCGAGGCCATCGCCGCCGCCGCCGACCTGGCGGTGCTGAGCCTGCCCAACGGTCTGGCCAGCCGCCTGGCGCCGGCGCTGGTCGAGGCCGGCGTGCGGGTGGTCGACCTCTCGGCCGACTACCGCTTTCCGAGCGTGGCCCAGTGGGCCGCCACCTACACCAGCGAGGCCGAGGAGCATCCGCGCCATGACGATGCCCTCTGTGCCGAGGCCGTGTACGGCCTGGTGGAGTGGGCCGGTGACCGCCTGGCGAAGGCCCGGCTGGTGGGGGCACCGGGTTGTTTCCCCACCGCCAGCCTGCTGGCCCTGATGCCGCTGCTGCAGCAGGGATTGATCGAAGGGGAAGGGATCATCATCGATGCCAAGACCGGCACTTCGGGGGGCGGCCGCGCCGCCAAGGAACATCTGCTGCTGGCAGAGGCCGACGGCGGCGTTGCCCCCTACGGCGTGGTGGGCCATCGCCACACGGCCGAGATCGAGCTGCAGGCCAGCCGGGCGGCGGGCCGCGGCATTCAGCTGCAGTTCACGCCCCATCTGCTGCCGATGGTGCGGGGAATCCTGGCCACGGTCTACGGCCGGCTGCGGGATCCCGGTCTCACCGCCGAAGACCTCACCACCCTGTTCCAGGTGACCTACCGCGACCACCCGTGCGTGGCGGTGCTGCCGGTGGGCACCTACCCCTCCACCAAATGGGTGCGGCAGACAAACCGTGCCCTGCTGTCGGTGGCGGTGGACAAACGCACCAGCCAGGTGGTGGTGATGAGTGCCATCGACAATCTGCTCAAGGGCCAGGCGGGCCAGGCCGTGCAGTGCCTCAATGTGATGACCGGCCAACCGTCGGCCACCGGCCTGCCGCAGTTGCCCTTCTACCCCTGAACACCGCGGGCTTGGCGCTGCAGCTGCTCGGCCCGGGCCAGCACGGCCTGGGGCAGGATCCGATGCTCCTCCCGGTGGATGCGCTGCTCCAGCGATGGCCGGGTCTCGCCCGGCAGCACCGGCACCACCGCCTGGGCCAGCACCGGCCCGGCGTCGACCTCCTCCACCACCTCATGGACGGTGCAGCCGGTCTCGCCCACCCCGGCGGCCAGGGCCTGGCCGATGGCATCCAGGCCACGGAAGGCCGGCAGCAGGCTGGGGTGCAGATTCAGCAGCCGGCCGGGAAAGGCCTGGATCAGCCGGGAGGTGACGATCCGCATCCAGCCGGCCATCACCACGAGCTCAACGGCGTCCTGCTGCAACCGGTCCACCAGGGCATCGTCCAGGTCCCCACGGCTGGCGAAGCGGCGATGGTCGAGCAGGCAGCAGGGAACCCCCAGCCGTTCGGCCCGGGCGATGGCCCCCGCCTCCGGGCGGTTGACGATCAGCAGCACCACCTCGGCCCGGCGCTGCCGGTCATCGCGGCAGGCCTGCACGAGGGCCTCGAAGTTGCTGCCTCCGCCCGAGGCCAGCACGCCCACGCGCACACGGCCATCGCTAGGGTCGGATCCTTCGGTGTCGGAGCTGGGGCTGTGTCGCATCTCTCCATCCTGCCCACGGTGCTGGCCGATGAGCATCTGCTCGCCACCAGCCTTGAGTCCCTCGGAGCGCAGGTGACCTGGGGCGGAACCCTGTGCATGGTGGGCCAGGCGGAAGCCTGCCTGCTGCAGGCCCGCTTCGCTGACGGCGTTCAGCTCGGCTGGCGCCGGGCCGCCGATGGCAGCCTCGAGCTGGTGGTCGACCTCCAGCGGGCGGCACTGGGGGGCGCCGGACCGCGTCATCTGGCCCGGGTGGGCCGCGCCTACGCCGCCCGTGAGGCCCTGCGCCAGGCCGCAGACCTGCCCGGCGCCGTGCTGCAGCCGGGCTGCTGACCGCCGCGCCCGTGCCGTCCTTCACCCTTGACCTGAGGCAGGCCCACAGCCACCGCATCGATGTGACCCTGCGGTTTGTGCCGCAGTCACCGGTGCAGACCCTGCTGCTGCCGTCCTGGACACCAGGCAGTTACCTGGAGCGGGAGTACGTGCGGCACCTCGATCGGCTTGAGGTGCACCAGGGGGGCACCGCCCTGGACCTGCGCCGGCTCGAGCGGCACCGCTGGCGGCTGGAGCCCGCCCTCGACCAGGAGGTGGAGGTGCACTACGGCGTGCTCGGGGTGGAGCGGTCGGTGCGCACCAACTGGCTGGACGGTGACGGTGCCTTTCTCACCGCCGCCGCCTGGGCGCTGCTGGTGGAAGGCCAGCGCTGGCACCCCCAGGCCCTGCGCCTGCTGCTGCCCGACGGCTGGCAGACGGCCTGCTCCCTGCCCTGCAACGACACCGGCGCGGGCCAC
>CAMASU010000133.1 GCA_945861105.1 Synechococcus sp. UW140 | reverse complement strand
CAGGCCATGAACCGGCTGGAGCGGCAGCTGCAGCAGGGCAGCGCCCCCCAGGCCGCCGGGCAGCCCCATTGCTTTGCCACGGCCACGGCCGCCGACCTGCTCGATGAGGGGGGGGACAAGCGCATCGGCAGTGCCCAGCTCTGGAGCCGCGGCCGCCTGCTGCAGCACGGGTCGATCCAGCTGCAGCCTCCCGTGGAGCTGTGGCGGCAGTTGTTCGGCGATGATCCACCCCCCCCCCAGGCCTGGCCATTGGCCGCCAGCACCCTGGCCGACCATCTGGAGGCGGCGGCGGCGGTGGATCTGTTCGGCCGTCAGCCCCTGGTTCTGCCGCTGCCTGCCCCGGACGAGTCCGGCAGGGCGGCGATGCTCCGGGCGATGGAGGCCAGGGAAAATCCCATCGGATAGGTGCCCTGGCGGCGGGCCTGTTCGAGCAGGGGCACGGGCAGACGCAGGGCCAGGCGGGTCAGCACCGCTTCGGAGACCTCGGGCCGCTCGAGGGTGCCGGTGGGCAGGCCGGCGGGGCTGAGCACCAGCAGGCGGGCCATGGGGCTGTCTTCGAGGGCCAGCACGGCCTGCCAGAGGGGGGCTCCCTCGGCGATGGCGGGCAGGCTGTCGAGGGGCCGGGCCTGGGCCAGAAGGGTCTCGTGATCCCAGCGCTGAACGGGCACCTGCCGCAGGGCAGCGTCATCGACCCAGCCACGCCAGCGACCCCCGTCGCAGAGCAGCACCCAGTCGGGCCTGGGTGTGTCGCTGGACAGGCGCAGGCGGCTCAGCTCCCGCAGGGTGGTGGAGGGCTCGAGCACCCGCAGCCGCCGGCCGGCGGCATCGCGCACCCGCAGGTCCTGGAGGGCCTTCTGCAGGGTCAGCAGCTGCAGCTGGCTGCGGGAGGCGCCGAGCAGGAACCAGCCGATCAGCACGAGCCAGAGGCTGTCGACCGAGCCACCCCGCAGCAGCAGCAGCAGCCCGAAGGTGATGATCGTCCAGGCCAGCAGCCGGCCGCAGGTCCCTGAGACGCGGACACCGCGCTCACGGCTGCCGGTCACCTGCCAGACCAGGGCCTGGAGAATCTGCCCACCATCCAGGGGAAGGCCCGGCAGCAGGTTGAAGAGGGCCAGCAGCAGGTTGAGCCGGGCCAGCTCCTCCGCCATCAGGCCGAGCAGCGGTTGCAGATGGCTGAGGCCATGGGTGCTGAGGCCCAGCACCAGGGCCAGGGCAAGACTCACCAGGGGGCCGGCCACCGCCACCTGCAGGCTGCCGAAGGCCGTGCGCGGCTCCCGCTCGATCGTGGCCACCCCGCCGAGCATGAACAGGGTGATGCTGCGCACCGGCACCCCCAGCCGTAACGCCGCCAGGGAATGACCGAGTTCGTGCAGCAGCACCGAGCCGAACAGCAGCACCGCGGTGACCAGGGCAGCCCCGGCATGGCCCTCGAGTGGCCGCAAAAAGGCCAGGGTCGCCAGGGGCAGCACCAGCAACCAGCTGGGGTGGATGTACAGGGGAATGCCGGCGATGCGGAACAGTCGCCAGCCCTGGGAGGTGACCCGGCCGCTCATGGCGATCAGACCCTGCTGGGAGACTGACGTGTTGTCATCTTATGGAGAGCACCGGCGACCATGGGGTCCCAGCGACCACTGCTGAAGATCTGCGGACTGACGCAGCCCCAGGAGGCCGCCGCCGTGGCTGCGGTGGGCTGCGATGCCATCGGGGTGATCGGCGCCCCCGACTCACCCCGCTTTCGACCGCCGGCCCAGCGTCCGGCGCTGTGGCAGGCCGTGGCCACGGCGGCCCCGGCCTGCCGCCGGGTGCTGGTGGTGGTCGATCCCGACGACACCAGCCTGGCAGAGCTGGAGGCCGGCCAGGGTCACCAGGTGATCCAGCTGCACGGGGACGAATCCCCCGCCCGCTGCGCCGAGCTGGCAGACCGGCTGGGTCTGCCCCTGTGGAAGGCCCTGCGGGTGCGATCGGCCGAAGACCTGGCCCGGGCGGAGGCCTACGCGGGGGTGGTGGAAGCCGTGCTGCTCGATGCCTGGGTGCCCGGGGCCCATGGCGGCACAGGCCGCCGGCTGCCCCTCGAGTGGCTCGGAGCGTTCCGCCCCTCCCTGCCCTGGTGGCTGGCCGGCGGGCTCGGTCCGGGCAGGGCCGCCGCAGCCCTGCAGGAACTGGAGGCCAGCGGTGCAGTCCCCCTGGGCATCGACGTCTCCAGCGGCGTGGAGACCTCGCCCGGCCGCAAGAACCTTGAACAGGTCAGGCGGCTCTGGGCAGAACTCAGCTGTACTGAGCCTCCTGCTGCTTGACGAGCTCGAAGAATTCGGCCTTGAGGGCCGGATCGTGACGGAAATCACCGCGCACGATGGAATTGACCATGCTGGTCTGCAGCTCCTTCACGCCACGCCACTTCATGCAGTAGTGCTGGGCCTTGACCAGAATCGCCAGCCCCAGGGGCTCACAGAGGCGCTCGATCTCGTCAGCCAGGATCATCACCGCCTCCTCCTGGATGTGGGGACGGGAGAACACCCAGTCAGCGACTCGGGTGAACTTGCTGAGGCCGATCACCCGCTGGCCCGGCTTGATGCCGATCCAGCAATGACCGAGGATCGGCACCAGGTGATGGGAACAGGCCGAGCGCACGGTGATCGGTCCGACCGTGTAGATCTCGTCCAGCTGCTTGACGTTGGGGAAACTGGCGATCTTGGGCTGAGGGTGATATCTGCCCTTGAAGACCTCATGGAGGTACATCCGCGCAACCCGCTCAGGGGTCTCTTCGGTGTTGTGATCGTTGTCGATGTCGATCAGCAGGCTGCGCAGCAACTCGCGCACCCGCTCGGTCACCTCCCGCTCGAGCAACTCCAGCTCGCCGTCCCGCAGCTGGTCGGCGACGTTGTCGTTGGCGAGGAAAGGCACCCCAGCGGCCTGCAGCCGCTGGCGGATGACGGCACTGATCGGCCGGGCAGCGCCGACGCTGCCGTTTGCACTGCCATTGAGGCCGCCAACCCCCAGCACCGGGGCGGAGGAGGCAGAGCTGCTGCCGGACATGTCGAGGGGGGTCATGGGATCAGAGGGCGCCCGCAGCGGGCAGAAGGGTGAGGTCTTCGATCAACAGGTGGTCCGGCTGTTCAGCCATGAACAGCAGGGTGCGGGCCACGTCCTCGGGACGGAGCATGCCGTCGCGAGGGAAGTCGGCCTGGACCGTGGGGCTGTCCCAGAGCGCGGTGTCCACGGCTCCGAGGGTCAGGGTCGAGACACGGATGCCCCGGTCGCGCTCCTCGACCGAGAGGCCACGGCTCAGGGCCTGGAGACCCGCCTTGCCGACGCCATAGGCCCCCCAGTCGGGGAAAGCGTGGCGGGCCGCATGGCTGCTGATGTTGAGGATCAGTCCACCCCCGGCGGCCCGCAGGGCGGGCACGACGGCCTGACAGATCTGGAACACGCTCGTGAGATTGAGCTGCAGCAACCACTGCCAACGGTCGAGGTCGGTGTCGACCAGCGGGGCGGTGAGCCCGGCACCGGCATTGTTGATCACCACCGCGGGGGTGCCGCCCTGCTCAAGGGAGGTGGCGATGGCCGGGGCCACCGCCTCGGGTTCCGCCAGGTCAACGATGGTGGACTGAACGGAGACGCCCTGCTGGCGGCACCGGTCGGCGGTGGCGGCGAGTGCTTCGCTGTCACGGGCGAGCAACTGCAGGTCCCAGCCGGCACGGGCGAAGGCGGTGGCGGCGGCGGCACCGATCCCCCGGGAGGCCCCGGTGATCAGAGCCCGGCGAGTGCTGGGCGGCGCCTGGGCGGAGGTCAAGGAAGCGATGGCGAAGGATTTCGCGGGAGCAGGGCAGACCCAGGGGTCCAAACCTGAAGAAAGCCTAATGGAGTCCCGCCGGAGATGGTGGGCCCGGGGCGGTCATCCGCCTCCGTCCTCCAGCAGATGACCGATGCGGCGGTACTTGTCGTAGCGCTGCTGTCGCAGGGTGTCGGCGTCGAGGCTGAGCAGGTCCTGCAGGGATTCCTCCAGGGCCTGACGCAACACCTCGGCCGCCTGCACGGGGGCCCAGTGGTTGCCGCCGGAGGGCTCCTCGATCACGCGGTCCACCACCCCGAGCTGGAGCAGATCGCGGGAGGTGATCCGCAGGGCCTCGGCCGCTTCGGAGGCCTTGGCGGCATCGCGCCAGAGGATTGAGGCGCAGGCCTCGGGGCTGGCGACCGTGTAGACGCTGTGCTCGAACATCAGCAGCCGGTCAGCAACGCCGATGCCCAGGGCGCCGCCGGAGCCGCCTTCGCCGATGACGGTGGCGATGACGGGCACCGAGAGGGCGAACATGTCGCGCAGGTTGACGGCGATGGCCTCCCCCTGGCCCAGCTCTTCGGCCTGGCGGCCGGCATAGGCCCCGGGGGTGTCGATGAAGGCAAGGATCGGCAGCCCGAAGCGATCGGCGTGCTGCATCAGCCGCAGGGCCTTGCGATACCCCCCCGGGGAGGCCATGCCGAAGTTGCGGGCCACGTTCTCCTTCGTGTCACGTCCCTTCTGGTGGCCGAGAAACAACACGGGACGGGAGCCCAGCCGTCCAAGTCCCGCGACCAGGGCCTTGTCGTCACTGCCCCGACGATCGCCATGGAGCTCGATCCACTCCTCGCTGATCAGCTGAACAAAATCAAGGCAGCTGGGCCGCTGGGGATGGCGGGCCACCTGAATCTTCTGGGCCGGGGTGAGGGCACCGAAGATCTCCTCGCGGCGGCGGGCAGCCAGGGTCTCAAGCTGCAGCAGCTGCTGGTTGACATCGACCTCGGAATCCCGGGCCAGCTGACGGATCTGATCGATCTGCTCCTCGAGATCCACCAGGGGCTTCTCGAACTCGAGCAGGAGACGGCGGGCCATGGCGTCAGGCGACGAGCGGATGGACGGTGGACAGGGGCGGCTTCAGGGCGAGGGGCTGGAAGCCATGGCGACGGGAGGCGGCACCGATGCGTTCCATGGCATCGAGGGTGATGTTGTTGCGACCCCAGCTGAAGTTGGTGTGCCAACCCTCGAACTCCAGCAGCATGGCTTCGGCGAAGCAGGCGAAGAGCTGGCGCTGGGGCCGCTCCATGTCGGCGGCTTCCATCATCTGCCAGCCGATGTCGGTGTGGAACTCGACGATGCCTCCCTTGAGCACATGGATGTCGGGATGGCTGAAGCGGCTGTCGAGGTTCTTGGGATAGCCGCCGTCCACCATCAGGCATGGCCGGCGCAGGCTGCCCTCGTCGATGGTCAGGGTCTTGGGCAAGGACGCCACCCAGACCACCACATCCGCCTCCGCCAGGGCCAGATCCAGGGGAAGGATGCGGGAGGCCCCGGGCAGAGAGTCCCGCAGCTCCTCCAGGGGACCCTGCTGGCGGGCGACCAGCAGCAGCTCCGCCACCCGGGTGCTTGCAGCCAGCCAACGACAGACGGCACTGCCGATGTCCCCCGTGGCCCCCACCACCGCCACCCGGGCCCGCTGCAGGTCGATGCCCAGGGTGGGGGCATTCTCCTCAACCTGGCGGGCGATCACCCAGGCGGTGTGGGTGTTGCCGGTGGTGAATCTGGACCAGTCGAGGGTGGTGGCCCTCACCTGCTGCTCCCTCAGCAGATTGAAATTCTCGAAGATGATCGACGTGAAGCCCCCCAGGGCGGTGATCTGCAGACCGGTCTTCTGCGCCAGTTCCATGGCGTTCAGGACCTTGCGCTTGGCCGTCTTGAAGCGGCTGAGCATTTCGGGCACGAAGCACGAATCGATGTAGGAGCCTTCGATCGTGGCGCCGGTGAGGCTGGCGATCGTGACGGTCTCCACCAGCTGGGGGGGGGCACTGCACCACATGTCGAGGTCCCCCTCGGCAAAGGCGTCGAAGCCGAGCTGACCGGCCTTGAGCCTGGCGTCAGCGAAGCTGCTGGAGT
>CAMASU010000132.1 GCA_945861105.1 Synechococcus sp. UW140 | reverse complement strand
GGTGGCCGCCTCCCCCAGGCTGCTGACGGAACTGCAGCAACGGCTGCCCGGCCCCAGCCTGCTGTCGACCCGTGAACCGGGCCCGCTGCTCGAGGCCCTGGCCGCCGCCCGCCGCCAGGGTCGCAGGCCCCTGGTGCTGGCCAGCGGCGATCCCCTCTGGTTCGGCATCGGTCGGCGCCTGGCCGAACGGTTCGGTGCCGAGGCCCTGCGGGTGCAGCCGGCCGCCAGCGCGCTGCAGCTGGCCTTCGCCCGTCTCGCCCGGCCCTGGCAGGACGCCACCTGGGTGAGCCTGCATGGCCGTGACGAAGAGGCCCTGCTCGCCGCCCTGGCCCGGCGGCCCACCGCCCTGGTCGTGCTCACCGATGCCGGCGCCGGTGGACCGACCCCGGTGCGGCAGCTGCTGCAGGCCCAGGGGCTCAGCGCTGCCTACGAGCTCTGGCTGATGGAACGCCTCGGCCATCCCGACGAACGCCGCTGGCTGCTGGAGGCCCAGGACCCGCTCCCCCCCGACCTTGACCCCCTGCATCTGCTGCTGCTGCTGGCCCGCCCGCCGGCGCCACCCGAGCCGGCCGCCCTGCCCCGCTTCGGGCTGGATGACGGGCTCTGGCTGCAGCACGGGGACCATCCGGGCCTGATGACCAAACGGGAGGTGCGGATCCAGCTGCTGGCCGACCTTGACCTGCCCGACCGCGGTGTGCTCTGGGACCTGGGGGCCGGCACCGGCAGCGTCGGCCTCGAAGCCCTGCGGCTCTCTCCCGGCCTGGCCCTGTGGGCGGTGGAACGCCGCAGCGGCGGGGCCGATCTGATCCGGGCCAATGCAGAACGCCTGGGGCTGCAGCCCGCCGCCGTGCTCGAAGGGGAGGCCCTGGCGCTGCTGCCGCAACTACCCGATCCCGACCGGGTGCTGATCGGCGGCGGCCGTGACCGCCCCCGGCTGCTGCAGGACGTGCTGCGGCGGCTCAAGCCCGGCGGCGTGGTGGTGCTGCCCCTGGCGACCCTGGAACCGCTGGCGGGTCTGCGGCCGCTGCTCGACACCGCCGGACTGCAGATCAGCCTCACCCAGCTGCAGATCAGTCGCGGCGTGCCCCTGGCCGAGGGGACCCGGCTGGCGCCGCTGAATCCAGTGCTGGTGCTGCGGGGTCGCCGGCCCTGAGCCCCAGCTCCCGGGCCCGTCCCGCCCGCAGCTCGATGAAGCCATCGACATTGCCCGGGGAGTAAACCACCGGGCACGGCAACCGCGGACAGGGGGGCACGTCGGCACTGATGGCGGCGATCCGCCCCTGCCGCAGGAACACCAGGTCGAGGGGAGCGATGCATTGATGCATCCACACACCCACCTGGGCGGGGGGGTCGTAGCGGAACCACATGCCCTGCCATGGCCCCAGGGCTGGCCGTTGCATCAGGCCCCGCTGCTGCTGGGCCAGGGTGCGGGGCACCTCCAGCTCGAAGCAGCCCTGGGGCACGCACCAGCGGGCCTCCACCGGCAGGTACTGGGGCGGTGGTGGTGGCGGGGCGGTGATGGGCAAGGCCAGCTCAGAACGGTGTGTGGCGCAGGCCGTAGCCGCGGCCGCGGACGGTGTGGATCAGGCGGCGTTCGCCGTCAGCCTCCAGCTTGAGCCGAAGGTACCGGATGTAGACCTCGATGACATTGCCGCCACCGGCGTCCTCGGCCTGGCCCCACACCTGGCTGAGGATCTCCTCACGGCTCACGGTCTGGCCGCGGTGTTCCACCAGCAGCAGCAGCAACGCATACTCACGGGCCGTGAGCAGCACCTCCCGGCGACCGCGCCACACCCGTTGCTGCACGGGGTCGAGCCGCAGATCTCCCTCCTCCAGCAGCCGGGGTGGCGCCGTCGAACCGGCGGACCCGCGGCGGTGCAGCCGCAGGCGCCGCAGCAGGTCGCTGGGGGGAGCCGACCGCAGCCAGAAGTCGCTGGCGCCGGCCTCAAGGCAGAGGATGCGGGCGGCGACGGTGTCGTCATCCACCTCGAGCAGCAGCGACAGGCCCCCTCCCGGCTCCTGATCGGCGAGGGCGCGCAACGGAGCCGCCAGGTCGATGGCCTCCGCCGACAGCACAATGGCCAGCAGATCGGCCGGCAGGGCACCGGAGGCCACCGCCGCGGCCGCCGCCGACCGGTCCCAGGTGAGGGTGGCGTACCCCGAAGCCTCAAGCCTGACCGCCATGGCCACGGCGGCAGAGCCCACCAGCAGAAGCCGGCCGCCGGGGGCCTCGGCCGTCATGGACCGCCGGCCGGGGCACCGGGCTTGGCCACATGGGGCAGGCCCCAGCCCAGCTTCTCGCCCAGCACCCGGAAGAACTCGTGGTCCTGCAGCCGCAGGAACCGGGCAGGGGTGTCGCTGCGGCGGATCAGCACCCGATCCTCGGGCCACACGTAGCAGCCGGCGCTGCCGTCCACCACCATCATCAGCCGCTCGGGGGTGGCCGGGAAGATCGTCACCGGTTCGCTGTCGCTGAACACCAGGGCCCGCGAGGCCAGCGAATGGGGACAGATGGGCGCCAGCTCCAGCACCGGGCAGTCGGGGGCAATCACCGGACCGCCGGCGCTCAGGGCATAGGCCGTCGAGCCGGTGGGGGTCGAAAGGATGACGCCATCGGCCGAGATGTCGACGGGGGCATGGCGACCGATGGCGATCTCGAAATGGCACATGCTGGTCAGCGGTTCCCGGTGCAGGGCCATCTCGTTGAGACAGAGCACCTCCCAGCGGCGCTGGTCCCCCCGCAGCACGGTCACCAGCAGCATGGTGCGGTCTTCGACGGTCCAGCGGCCCTCCAGCACCTGCTCAATGGCCAGGTCGAGATGGTCGAGGTAGGTCTCGGCCAGAAAGCCGAGATGACCGGTGTTGATCGTCAGCATCGGCACCCCGAGGGGGGCCGTCTGGCGGGCCGCCGACAGCACGGTGCCATCACCGCCCAGCACGATCGCCATGGCCATCTCCCGGCGGAAGCTGGCCGGCACACAGGCCATGTGGCCCAGGGTGCGCAGATGCTGATCGGGATTGGCAAACCCCACCATGCCGCCGGCGCTGCTGGTGCGCACGACCTCCCAGCCCCCCTGCTGCAGACGGGCTTCGATCCGTTCAGCGGTGCTGACGGCCAGATCCTTGCCGTCGTTGACGATCAGTCCGGCACAGGGCACCGATCGAAGACCAGCCAGGGCCCTGAATCTTACGGGCGCCGGCCCTCAGAACCTCAGAACTGCTCCAGAAAGCGGAGGTCACTGTTGTAAAGACGGCGGATGTCGTCGATGCCGTGGCGCACCATGCAGAAGCGCTCGACCCCCAGACCGGCGGCGAAGCCGCTCCAGCGTTCAGGGTCGAGGCCGAGGCCCTCCAGCACCGCCGGGTCGACCATGCCGCAGCCCATCACCTCGAGCCAGCGGCCGCGCCACTGCACATCAACCTCGGCGCTGGGTTCGGTGAAGGGGAAGTAGCTGGCGCGGAAGCGCACCGGCAGGTCGCCGAAGAACGCCCGCAGGAAATGGGTGACGGTGCCACGCAGATGGCTGAAATCCAGACCTTCGTCGATGGCCAGCACCTCCACCTGGTGGAACACCGGCGAATGGGTGGCATCGACCGCATCCCGGCGATACACCCGCCCGGGGGCAATCACCCGCACCGGCGGCGCGTGCTGCTCCAGATGGCGGATCTGCACCGGCGATGTGTGGGTGCGCAGCAGCTGGCCATCGGGCAGATAGAAGGTGTCCTGCATGTCCCGCGCCGGATGGTCGGCGGGGATGTTCAGCGCTTCGAAGTTGTAGTGGTCGGTCTCGATGTCCGGCCCCTCCACCACCCGGTACCCGAGGCCGCAGAAGATGTCGACGATCGCGTCGGTGGTGCTGAGCAGCGGATGCCGGTGCCCCGGCGGCACGTGGCTGGGGGGCAGGGTGACATCCAGGGTCTCGGCGGCGATGCGTTCCGCCAGGGCGGCCTGACGCAGGCCGGTCTGCCGTTGCAGCAGCAGGCTCTGCAGCTGCTCCTTCAGAACATTGGCGCGCTGGCCCACGAGGGGCCGCTGGTCACCGGGCAGCCGGCCCATGGCCCCCAGCACTCCGGAGAGTCGCCCTTTCTTGCCCAGCAGATCGATGCGGAGCTGTTCGAGGGCCGCGGCATCGACCGCAGCGGCGATGGCCTGGCTGGCCTCGCCCTCAAGGGCATCGAGCTGGCCGGTCAGCTCCTCCAGGGTCAGGGCGGTGCTCACGGCCGGGACAGAACCAGAGAGCGGCACTGTACGGACCTGTCCGGCGCCCGGCGGCCCCGGTTAGCTTGCCCCGGTCGCCGGCGCCTGCCATGGCCGATCCGCTGCGGATCCTGATCAGCAACGACGACGGCGTCTTCGCCGAGGGCATCCGCACCCTTGCCCTCGAGGCCGCCGCCCGCGGCCACCGGGTCACCGTGGTGTGCCCGGACCAGGAACGGTCGGCCACCGGCCATGGCCTGACCCTGCAGAGCCCGATCCGGGCCGAACGGGCCGATGGCCTCTTCGGTGGCGGCATCGAGGCCTGGGCCTGCAGCGGCACCCCGTCTGACTGCGTCAAGCTGGCCCTGGGGCGACTGCTGCCGACACCGCCCGATCTGGTGCTGTCGGGCATCAACCACGGCCCCAACCTGGGTTCCGATGTCTTCTATTCGGGCACCGTGGCCGCCGCCATGGAAGGCACCCTCGAGGGCCTGCCGGCCCTGGCGGTGAGCAGTGCCTGTTTCGACTGGCGCCAGTTCGACGGCGCCGCCCGCCGGGCCCTCGATGTGGCCGAAGCGGCCCTGGCCGGCGGCTGGCCCGAGGGTCTGCTGCTGAACCTCAACGTGCCGGCGGTGCCGGCCGAACGCATCGGCCCCCTGCGCTGGTGCCGCCCCGCCGTGCGCCGCTACGTCGATCAGTTCGACCAGCGCCACGACCCCCGTGGCCGGGCCTACTACTGGCTCGCGGGGGAAGTGGTCAATGATCTCGACGCCCTGGGGTCAGGCCCCCGCGACTGGCCCACCGACGTGGCCCAGGTGCAGGCCGGTGGCGCCGCCCTCACCCCCCTGCAACCCGACCTGTTCTGGCGCCATGGCCTCGAGGCCCTGCCCAGCCTGCCCCCCGGCACGACCTAGGGCCGCTGGATGCGCTGCAGCAGCCACAGGGTGACCCAGAGACCGATCAGATGGCCGGTGAGCACCTGGGTGTTGGCCAGCACCGAGAACATCTCGAGGGAGGTGATGGCGTTGTTGCCCAGGCCGGCGGTGCCGGCGAACCCCGGCTGCTGCAGGGAAGCCTGGAAGGTGAGGCTGCCGGCCAGGGCCTGGTAACCCACCACCGCCAGGGTGACCCCGCCGAGACTGGCCAGGATGTGGCGCTTGAGGCGGGCCGCGGTCTCGCCGCGGGACGGGCGGGCGCCGCCGCCGCTGAGGCTGCGGCCCAGGCCGATCAAGCCCCAGTCCTGCCACACCGACCAGGCCAGCAGCAGCAGCGAGAGGGTGGTGAGCGACAGGCCGGGGCCAAGGCCGATGGCCCGCTCGCGGTTGCGGATCAGTTCAGCCCCGAGGCTGTTGAAGGTGAGCACCCCCAGGCAGACCACCGCCATGGCCAGCTGGGCCCAGAAGGTGATCCAGCCCAGTCCGCGGAAGGCGGCGCTGATGCGCTGCAGATCAAGTCGGTCGGCCAAGGGCAACGCCGGCGGTGGCGTCCCCAAGTTGCCATGGGAGGATGCATCAGGCACGGCCGATCGCGTTGATTCCCCTGCGCTCCCCCCAGCAGGCCGCCACGCCCACGGCCCTGGCCCTCGGCAGCTTTGATGGTCTCCATGCCGGCCACCGGCGGGTGATCGCCGCCGCCGTGGCGGCAGCCAACGAGCGCCCCGAGCTGGTGCCCACGGTGGTCTCGTTCTGGCCCCATCCGCGGGAGGTGCTGGCGGGGGAGCCGCGGCTGCGGCTCGACCTGGCCGAGGACAAGCTGGAGCTGCTCGAACCCCTCGGCATCGCCCAGCTGGTGCTGGTGCCGTTCGATCG
>CAMASU010000131.1 GCA_945861105.1 Synechococcus sp. UW140 | reverse complement strand
CCTTGGCGGGAGTGTTGCCGGTGCTCACCAGCTGGCGGCCCACCACATGGGCCCCCAGGTGCGCCAGCTGCAGCCGCAGGGCGGTGAGCACCATGGTGCCGCCGCCGCCGGAATGGGTGGCGATCACCACCGGCCGGCCGTTGAACAGGGCACGGAAGTCGTCCCCCTGCACCGACAGCCAGGCGATGGCGCTGGTGAGCACCGGCGGGATCGACCCGTTGTATTCCGGCGCGCAGATCACCCAGCGCGAGGCGGTCGCCAGCCGGGCCTGCAGCGCGGCCAGGGCCGGCGGCGTGCCGGCCGCCTGGGCCCGGGGGGTGAACAGGGGCAGCTCGACGGCAGTGAGGTCAAGCACTTCGGCGCTCTGGCCCTGCGCGCGGGCGGCAGCGGCGAACCGCTCCGCCAGCTGCAGGTTCTGGCCGTTGCTGGCGGCGATCACCAGCACATCACAGGTCGACGTTGGCATCGATGACGGGGGCCGCCGCAGTCAGGCGGGTGAACGACCCCCCGATCGTGCGCTGCGTGGCGGCGGGAGCACAAGAACGCACGTCAAAGTGGTGTGGTTACCAGAAGGTGAGCCATGAGCGAGGGCAGTGGCTTTCAGGCGAGCCGCGACCACAGCAACTGCAAGGCCGAGCTGGCCCTGAAGGTGATCCAGGGGCGCTGGAAGCTGCTGATCCTGCGGGAGCTGCTCGAAGGGGTGCGCCGCTTCTCCGATCTGCAGCGCTCCCTGGCCGGCGTGCAGCAGGGGGTGAGCCAGAAGGTGCTCACGGCCCAGCTGCGGGAGCTGGAGGCCGATGGGGTGGTGCGGCGCACCATCTACCCCGAGGTGCCACCCCGGGTGGACTACGCCCTCACCGAACTGGGGCGGGAGCTGGTGCCCGTACTGGAGGGGCTGCACGCCTGGGGCAGCGCCCACAACACACGCAGCCAGCGGCTTCAGGGCTGAGAGCCGCTGGCGGAACAGACGCGTCAGCTCCAGCACCTGCTCAGCGAAGGGCACGGCGGCATTGATTGACGTGCGGGCCCGATCAGGACCCTGTGCAACGATTGCCCTGTCCAGAAGTTTGATCAATACAATCATCACCTTGAGTTCACTTCCTCAGTCCCTGTTGCCCTCTGTGCACCTTGCTGTCAAGCAATGGCTATTGTCTGCCACCCTTGTCTGCACAGATTTCATCGGGGTGAGCTGAACAGGACGCCGAACATCGGCATCAGCCTTAGCAACGTGGGGCTGGGTTCATCCAGCTGTGCTTCCGAGAATGGAGTCTCCCGAGGGAATGACTGCAAGAGAAGAATTCTCGATCTCAGGCATTCTTGACTCGTAAGCAAGAGCAATGTCGGCGGGACAGCCGATGCACGATCAGACAATCTGTCAACCAGGCTGGAACTGTTGTGCGCTGGAGACGCCTGGGTTTGCTGGAGTCTGGACAGGTTGTCCTGAGCACAATTTAATCAGCGCAAGCCCCAGCAAAGCCCGACCCCAATCGCGCGCGCCAATCGTCATGTCACCGCCCCCGATGGTGCAGACACCCGCTGCAGGGGCCCTCGGGCAGCACGGCGCAGCGCAGCAGTGGCGAGAGGGCGTTGTAGGTGCAGGTGGGATCACCGATCACCCAGCGGTTGCGCCACCAGTGGGCATCGGCCGGTTGGCGTTGGGCCTTCACCTGCAGCACCACCCGCGCCAGGCGGTAGCGGCCCTGCACCAGGCGGTAGCGATGGCGTCGCTGCAGCACCAGGTAGCTGGTGCCGTCCAGGTCGAGCCAACGTCCCGGGTGGGGCACATCGGCCAGCACCAGGCGATGCAACAGGCGGCCGCTGCCGGCCTGCTCGATGTCCACCAGCTGGTCGCCGTCGCTGCCTGTCATCCCGCCTGCTCCTGCTCCCCCCGCAGACTCCAGCCCACCAACAGCACCACGGCCGCCAGCAGCAACCACTCGGGCACATCCACCGCCGGCAGCACCAGCCGCAGCAGCAGTTGCACCCCCACCAGTCCCACCGCGGCATAGCCCGCCGACTCGAGGCGCGGATAACGCTCCAGCTGCTGCAGCACCCATCCCGAACTGAGCCGCAGCGCCAGCACCCCCACCACCCCTCCGGTGATCACCAGCGCCAGCCGGTCGCTCACCGCCACCGCCGCCGCCACGCTGTCGAGCGAAAAGGCCAGATCCGCCAGGGCCAGGGTGATGGCGGTGGCCGCCAGGCTGCGATGGGCCGGCTCGGCTGACGGCTGGCTCGGGTCGGTTTCCGTGCTCTCGCCCTCATCACCCCCGGCGTCACCCCCCAGAAAGTGGCTGCCGCAGAGCCACAGCAGATACAGCGCACCGGCGGCCAGCAAGGGCGGAAACGCCAGCACCCAGCGGGCCGCCACGATCAGCACAATGCGGAACACCAACGCGAACAGCAGGCCCAGGTTCAGGGCCCGCCGCTGTTCGTCGGCATCCGGCAGCCGCCGGGCGATGGCGGCCAGTGCAATGGCGTTGTCGGCCGACAGCACCAGTTCGAGCCCCACCAGCACCGGCAACAACAGCAGCACTTCATGCCACTGGTCAGCAGCCTGCAGCCATGGCGATAACGACGGCAGGGACGAAGCTTCCACGCAGGGCAGCATAGAAAGATGAACGACCCCCGCCCGGCCCCCGCCCTGCCTGCCCCCAGCCCCCTGCCCGAGGTGGAGCTGCTGCTGGCCGAACCCGGGCGGATGGTGGTGCGTGTCAACCGCCTGGTGGGCGGCCGTTGCACCAGCGCCCTGGGGCAGGCCGACACCGCCGAAGACGCCGAAGACCGGGCCCGCCAGCGACTCGCCCAGCGCGCCCCGACCCCGACCCCCACACCGACCCCCACCCCCACTTCGGCGCCGACCCCGCCCCCCGCCGCTCCACGCCCACGGGCCCCGCAGCCTGACCCTGATCCCCAGCCCGAACCGGCGGACCCGGCCGAACCGACCGATCCGGCCGAACCGACTGAACCGGACGACTGGAGCGACGAGCTGCAGGCCGCCGATCGGGAGCTGGAACGGCTGGGTTGGGACCGTGACCGCAGCGGGCTGTACCTCGAGCGGGCCTTCGGCCACCCGAGCCGTGATCGCCTGGTGCTTTACGCCGATCTCGTCGCCTGGCTCCAGGCCCTGCGGCGCCTCGAACCCGGCGCCGATCCCCTCACCGCTCCCCTGCCCCTGCGCCGGCCCCAGCTGCTCGAGCAGGGCGAAGACCGCCTGCGGCGCCTCGGCTGGGGGGCTGCCGAAGGTCGCCAGCTGCTGGAGGCCGAGTTCGGCGTCAGCAGCCGCCAGCAGCTCAACGACGCCGACCTGCTGCGCTTCAACCAGCTGTTGGAGCAGCAGCTGCCGCCGTCACCGGCGGGCAGTGGCGACGGATGAGCCGCACCCCCAGCCCCGGTGTGGCCTGGCCCGCAAAGGCTTCCCGTTCCAGTTCCCTCGCCCCCTCATCCAGCAGGGCGTAGGTGGCCGACCCGAGCACCGGCTCCAGATCGGGCGGCAGCGCCCGCGGGATCCCCAGCAGCTGTGGTGGCCGGCTCAGGCCACCGGCGGCGCAGCTCTGGGCCACATGGATCGCCTCGTGGTTGAGGATCCGCGCCAGGCCCCGATGGCCCTGGTCCAGTGCATCAGGTCGCAGCCGCAGCACCTGCGCCCTCGGCTCCCATTCGGCCAGGGCACCGCTGCGTCGTGGCGTGCCCAGCCGCAGCCGCACCCCATGGCGCCGCAGGCCGTCGAGCAGCTCCCGCACCTGGCTGCGTTCGGCCGCGAACGGATCAACGGCCCGCTCCAGCGCCTGCATCCCCGCCAGATCCAGGGGGGGATCGCCCGCCAGCCGCCGCAGGCGGTAGACCCGCCGGCCATCGTCCCGCACCTCCACCCTCGGCAGCCACAGGGCATCACTGCGCTGCAGCCGCTGCCACAGGTCGCCGTCTTCGGCGGCGGCCAGGGGGCGTTCCTCGTCGCGGGCTCCCCGCAGCGGCGTCGCCGCCGCAGCCCCGAGGGTGAGCAGCAGCAGCAGTCCGGCCAGGGGGCGCAGCAGCATCAGCCGAGCCGGCGGGTATCTCCCCACTCTGTCGCCAACGGATCGGTCCTGCGGGGATGCCCCCGCAGTTGCGAGGATCACACGTTCCCGCCCTCGTCCGCCCATGCCCCTCACCGCCGTGGTGCGCCAGCTCGAGCAGGTGCCCCTCACCGGGGAGGTGCTGGACCGCAGCCGCCGGCCTGAGCGCCTGCGGCTCCAGGGCGCCCCCCGGGGCGGGCGGGCGCTGCTCACCACCGCCCTCGCCCGTCGCCAGGGGGCACCGCTGCTGGTGGTGGTGCCGACCCTCGAGGAGGCCGGCCGCTGGACCGCCCTGCTGGAGCTGATGGGCTGGCCGTCGGCGCAGCTGTATCCCACCAGTGAGGGGTCGCCCTACGAAGCCTTTGATCCCACCAGCGAAATCACCTGGGGGCAGCTGCAGGTGCTCGCCGACCTGCTCGATGGGGGCAGCTGGCGGGGGGCGATCGTCGCCACCGAACGGGCCCTGCAGCCCCACCTGCCACCCCCCAGGGCCCTCGCCCAGCAGTGCCTCTGCCTTGAGCGGGGCAGCACCATCGACCTCGAACAGCTGGCCGACACCCTCAGCCGCCTGGGCTACGAACGGGTGAGCACCATCGAGCAGGAGGGCACCTGGAGTCGCCGGGGCGACATCGTCGACCTGTTCCCGGTGAGTGCCGAACTGCCCGTGCGGCTTGAGTTCTTCGGGGAAGACCTGGAGAAGCTGCGCGAATTCGATCCCGCCAGCCAGCGCTCCCTCGATGCCGTCGAGCGGGTGCGGCTCACCCCCACCAGCTATGCCCCGCTGGTGGCCGAAGCCCTGCGGCAACAGCCGCCCGACGGCCTCGAGACGCTGCTCAGCCCCGCCGCCCTCGATCAGCTGCTCGAAGGGGGCACGCCTGAAGGCATGCGTCGCCTGATGGGCCTCGCCTGGGAACGGCCGGCCAGCCTGCTCGACTGTCTGCCGCCCGACACCCTGGTGGTGGTCGATGAACGCCGCCAGGGCCTGGCCCACGGCCAGCAGTGGTTCGACCATGTCGACCAGCACCGCCGCGATGAAGCGCCGCAGCTGCCCGCCAGCCTCCATCGACCCATCGCCGAGGCCCTCGCCGAAGCCGAGGCCTTCGCCGGCTTCGATCTGCAGGAACTGGCCGAAACCGACCGGCATCCCAACAGCATCGACCTCGCCTGCCGGCCGGTGCCCTGCCTGCCCAACCAGTTCGGCAAGCTGGCGGCCCTGATCCGCGGCCATCGGCAGGAGAAGGCCCGGGTGTGGGTGCTGTCGGCCCAGCCCTCCCGCGCCGTTGCCCTGCTCGAAGAGCACGACGGCCTCTGCCGCTTCGTGCCCAACCCCCACGACTTTCCGGCCATCGAGCGGCTGCTCGAGCAGGACACCCCCGTCGCCCTGAAGGTGCGCGGCAACAGCGACCTCGAAGGCCTGCACCTGCCGGCCTGGAAGCTGGTGCTGATCACCGACCGGGAGTTCTTCGGCCAGCAGAGCCTGGCCGCCAGCGGCTGGGTGCGCCGTCGCCGCCGGGCCGCCAGCCGCACCGTCGACCCCAACCGCCTTCAGCCCGGCGATTTCGTCGTCCATCGCAACCACGGCATCGGCCGTTTTCTGCGCCTCGAGAAGCTGGCCCTCGGTGGTGAAGCCCGCGATTACCTGGTGGTGCAGTACGCCGACGGCCTGCTGCGGGTGGCCGCCGACCAGCTGGGCAGCCTCGGCCGCTACCGCGCCAGCAGCGACACCCCGCCCGAGCTCAACCGCATGGGCGGCACGGCCTGGACCAAGGCCAAGGAGCGGGCCCGCAAGGCCGTGCGCAAGGTGGCCCTCGACCTGGTGCGTCTCTACGCCGAACGGCACGAATCGCCAGGGTTCGCCTTCCCCCCCGATGGTCCCTGGCAGGGGGACCTGGAGGATTCGTTCCCGTACGACCCCACCCCAGATCAGGTCAAGGCCATCGCCGATGTGAAACGCGACA
>CAMASU010000130.1 GCA_945861105.1 Synechococcus sp. UW140 | reverse complement strand
CGCGGTTCAATGCCAGCAACGGCATCGAACGGATCGAGGCTGGCGGCGCTGGCCGGGTGACCCTGCTCGGCACCTGGGCCAACAACCTGCTCGACTTCAGCACCGTCGCCCTGGTGGGCGACACCATCGCCATCAACGCGGGCGATGGCAATGACACGATCGTCGGCAGCGCAACAGCTGATGTGCTGGATGGTGGCAACGGCTCCGACCGGATCACCGGTGGCAGCGGTGCTGACCTGATGACGGGCGGCGCCGACCGCGACATCTTCCTCTTCAGTCAGCCCGGCCAGATCGGTCTGGCCGCCGGCCCCCACGACACCATCACCGACTTCGTCAGCGGCACCGACCTGATCGACCTCTCCGCCATCGACGCCAGCACCCTGGTGGCCGGCAACCAGGCCTTCCGCTACCTGGCCGGCGCAACGTTCAGCGGCGTCGCAGGCGAACTGCGCCTGGCCGGGGGCTTCCTCTCCGGTGATGTCAACGGCGATCGGATCGCCGATTTCGACCTCGCCCTGCCAGGGGTGGCCACCCTCAACGTCAGCCTGGATCTGAGGCTGTAAGCCGCTCGTTGAGGATGCGGTTCGACAGCTTGGGGTCGGCCTTGCCGCCGGTGCGCTTCATCAGCTGCCCGACGAAGAACCCCTGCAGCTTGGTCTTGCCACCCCGGAAGGCCGCCACCTCCTCGGGGTGGGCCGCCAGCAGCTCATCGACGATCGCCGTGATGGCGGCCGGATCGCTGATCATGCCCAGACCACGCGCTTCAACGATCGACCGGGGGGAGCCACCGGCCGTCAGCAGTTCGGGCAGGATCTCCTTGGCGATCTTGCCGCTGATCACACCATCGTCGATCAGTTGGACCATTTCGGCCAGCTGGGCGGGCTGCAGGGGCAGCTCGGCGAAGGTGAGACGCTCAGCATTCACATGGGCGGCAATGTCGCCGGTGATCCAGTTGGCCACCCCCTTGGGATCGCCGCCGGCCGCCACCGCCGCCTCGAAGTAATCGGCCATGGGGCGTTCATCGGTGAGCACCCGGGCGTCGTACACCGACAGGCCCAGCTGGTCGGCATAGCGATGGCGCCGAGCCGCCGGCAGTTCCGGCAGTTGGGCCCGCCAGCCCTCCCGCTGGGCATCGCTCACCTCAATCGGCCCCAGGTCTGGTTCAGGGAAATAGCGGTAATCGCTGGATCCCTCCTTGCTGCGCATGCTCTTGGTGAGCTGCTTGCCCTCATCCCAGAGGCGCGTCTCCTGACGCACCGGTTCACCGCTCTCGTAAGCCTTGATCTGCCGCTGGATCTCGTACTCGCAGGCCCTCTGAATCGCCGAGAACGAATTCATGTTCTTGATCTCGACCTTGGTGCCGAAGGGGGCATCAGGTCCGCGGCGCACCGAGATGTTGACATCGCAACGCAAGGAGCCTTCTTGCATGTTGCCATCGCTGACCCCCAGATAACGCATGATCCGCCGGATCTCGGCGGCATACTCGGCCGCTTCGCGACCGGTGCGCAGATCGGGCTTGCTGACGATCTCAGCCAGGGCCACACCGGCACGGTTGTAATCGACCAGGGAATGGGTGCTGCCCGCCAGCCGGTCGCTGCCCGCATGCACCAGCTTGCCGGCGTCTTCTTCCATGTGCAGCCGTTCGATGCCGATGCGCTTGAGGTAGGTGTCCTTCCCTTTTTCGGCCACCTCGACCTCAATCCAGCCGTCCTCAGCGATCGGTTCGTCGTATTGGGAGATCTGGTAGTTCTTGGGCAGATCGGGATAGAAATACTGCTTGCGGTCGAACTTGCTGTGGCGGGCAATGTGCAGGTTGAGGGCCAGGGCCGCCTTGACCGCATATTCGAGCACCCGCCGATTGAGCACCGGCAGGGTGCCGGGGAGCCCCATCACGATGGGATCGATGTGGGTGTTGGGGTCATCCCCGAAGGCGGTTGAGGCCGGGGCGAAGATCTTGCTGGCCGTGCCCAGCTGCACGTGCGTCTCCAGGCCGATCACGGCCTCCCAGTCGGCTGATGGTGTGGTAGCCCCCGTCATCGTGGCGTCGCCCCTCGCCGGCCGATCCTATGGGGCTGGCTGAGACCATGGGGCCGTGACCCTCGGGGGTGATCAACGGCAATGGATGGCGACGATCCGGGGACGGTGCTGATCCTGGGGGGCGGTCTGATGGGCCTGGCGGTGGCCCATGCCCTGGCCCGCCGAGGCCAGGCGGTGCAGGTGCTCAGCCGTCGCCGCAGCGAGGCCGCCGGCTTCGTGGCCGCCGGCATGCTCGCCCCCCACGCCGAAGGACTCCAGGGGCCGCTGCTGGCACTGGGGCAGCAGAGCCTGGCGTTGATTCCCGACTGGGTCGCCAGCATCGAGGCTGACAGTGGCCTGCCCTGCGGCCTGCGACCCTGCGGCATCGTGGTGCCGTTCCCCAGCGCCAGCGACCGCGACGGCTTCGCCACCGCTGCCCATGGTGTGCCCCTCGACCGGGCCGGCCTGGAGCGGGAACTGCCGGGGCTTGCCCCCAGCTGGACCGCCGGGCTGCTGTTCCCCCAGGACGGCCAGATCGACAACCGTCGACGATTGATGCGGGCCCTCGAGCGGGCCTGCAGCCGCCTCGGGGTCGGCTTTTCGGAAGGGGCGGAGGTGGAAGGTCTCGACCGGGCGGGTGATGGCGCCCTGCAGGGGGTGCGCCTGCGCACCGCCGAGGGCGACCGCCGCACCCTGCCCACCCGCCGGGCCGTGCTCGCCTGCGGCGCCTGGAGCGCCCGACTGCTGCCCGAACTGCCGGTGTTTCCGGTCAAGGGGCAGATGCTGTCGCTGCAGG
Source organism: Synechococcus sp. UW140 (assembly GCA_945861105.1). Classification (GTDB taxonomy): domain Bacteria; phylum Cyanobacteriota; class Cyanobacteriia; order PCC-6307; family Cyanobiaceae; genus CAIQIA01. The sequence continues at coordinate 3,205 of CAMASU010000130.1, read as the reverse complement.
CACCACGCCAGGCCCTGGGGCGGGTGGTGTTCGGACCCGGCACCTACCTGGTGCCGCGGGAGGACGGCCTGGTGGTGGTGGGTGCCACCAGCGAAGCCGAGGCGGGCTTCAGCGAAGGCCTGACCCCGGCCGGGCAACGGCAGCTGCAGGCGGGCCTGGCCGCCCTGCTGCCCGAAGCCGCCGGCTGGCCACCGATGGAGCGCTGGTGGGGCTTTCGCCCCTGCACCCCCGATGAGGCGCCGCTGCTGGGCCCCAGCCCCGTGCCGGGCCTGTGGCTGGCCACGGGCCACCACCGCAACGGGGTGCTGCTGGCGGCGGTCACCGCCAGGCTGCTGGCGGCGACAGTGGCAACCGGCACCGGCGAACCGCAGGCGGCATCGGCGCTGGAACCCTTCCGCTGGGACCGGTTCCGGGAACTGACGCCTCAGCCCTCGCTGCGCCAGCCCTGATCGGCCGGGGTCCAGTCGCTCAGCTCGGAGGGCTGGAACCACAGGCCGATCTCGAAGACGGCGGTTTCGGGGGCATCGGAGCCGTGGATCACGTTGCGGCCGATGTTCACCGCCAGATCGCCGCGGATGGTGCCGGGCTCGGCCTCCAGGGGCTTGGTGGCACCGATCAGCTTGCGAGCGCTGGCGATCACGCCATCGCCTTCCCACACCATCGCCACCACCGGACCGCTGGTGATGAAGTCGACCAGACCGGCGAAGAAGGGACGCTCGCGGTGCACGCCGTAGTGGCTTTCGGCCAGCTCACGGCTGGGGGTGAGCTGCTTGAGACCCACCAGCTTGAAGCCCTTGCGTTCAAAGCGGCCGATGATCTCGCCCACCAGGCCCCGCTGCACCCCGTCGGGCTTGATGGCAAGGAAGGTGCGTTCGGTGGCCATGGGCTCGGGACAGGGAGTCGCGGCCATCGTCTGCGGCAGGCCCGCCCCTTGGCAAGTGCAGGCCATGACAACCTGGTCTCCATGGACTCTTCCGAAGGGACGCTGATGCCGTTGGTGATCCCAGACCTCGGCCAGCCGCCTGAGGCCGGTGCTCCTGATCCTCCAGGGCGCCTACGGGGCTCGGTGCTGGATTTCAAGAATCCCCTGGACCCGGTTGCCGCAGACGAGTGGGAAGCTCTGGCCAGTGGCGACACCTCGTGGCCCAGGCGCGGGAGCTGAACATCCCATTGGTGACGGCAGACTCCAAAATCAGGGCCTACCCGCACCTTCACAGCCTGTGGTGACCGCCCCCTCCGCCAGCGCAGCCCCACCGCAGGCCTGGACCCCCGCCGACAGCGCCGAGCTCTATGGCCTCGACCGCTGGGGAGAGCCGTATTTCAGCGTCAATGCCCGCGGCCATGTGCTGGTGCAACCCCGCGGTGACCGCGGCGGCGCCCTTGATCTGGTGGAGCTGGTGCAGGAGCTGCAGGGCCGCGACCTGTCGCTGCCGCTGCTGATCCGCTTCGACGACATCCTCGAGGATCGGCTGGAGCGGCTGCATGCCGCCTTTGACCGTGCCATCGCCCAGTACGGCTACGCCGGCCGTTACCAGGGCGTGTTTCCGGTCAAGTGCAACCAGCAGCGCCATGTGGTGGAGCAGCTGGTCGACAGCGGCCGCCGCTGGCATTTCGGCCTCGAAGCCGGCAGCAAGGCCGAACTGTTGATCGCCCTGTCGCTGCTCGACGACCCCGAAGCGCTGCTGATCTGCAACGGCTACAAGGACCAGCGCTACATCGAAACGGCAATCCTGGCCCGACGTCTGGGCCGCCGCCCCGTGGTGGTGATCGAGCAGGCAGACGAGGTGGAGCGCATCATCGCCGCCAGCCGCGAACTGGGCGCGGCACCGTTCATCGGCATTCGCGCCAAGCTGTCGGCCCGCAGCAGCGGCCGCTGGGGCAGTTCCGTCGGGGAACGGGCCAAGTTCGGCCTGTCCATCCCCGATGTGCTGGCCACCGTCGAAGCCCTGCGGTCGGCGGGCCTGCTGGACGACCTGCGGCTGCTGCACTTTCACATCGGCAGCCAGATCAGCGACATCGCCGTGCTCAAGGACGCCCTGCAGGAGGCGGGACAGATCTATGGCGAACTGGTGCGGCTCGGGGCGCCCATGGGCTACCTCGACGTCGGCGGTGGCCTTGGCATCGACTACGACGGCAGCCGCACCGCCACCGCTGCCTCCACCAACTACTCCCTGCAGAACTACGCCAACGACGTGGTGGCAACGGTGCGCGAATGCTGCGAACCCCATGGGGTGCCGCTGCCGACGCTGGTGAGCGAGAGCGGCCGGGCCATCGCCAGCCACTTCTCGGTGCTGGTGTTCGACGTGCTCGGGGCCGGCAATGTGACCGGTGAAGTGCCAGCGGTCGGAGACGATGAACCGCTGATCGTGCGCAACCTGCGCGACACCCTCACCGGCATCGGTGACGACAACCTGCAGGAGGCCTGGAACGATGCCATCAAGTTCAAGGACGACGCCCTCTCGGCCTTTCGCCTCGGCTACCTGACCCTGCCCCAGCGGGCCCTCGCCGAACGGCTCTACTGGGCCTGCTGCGAAGCCATCGCCAGGCGGCTGGCGGCCCTGCCCGCCGGCACACCGGTGGCGGCGGAACTGGCCGAACTGCCGCGGGCGCTGGCGGGCACGTACTACGCCAACCTGTCGGTGTTCCGCTCGGCACCCGACACCTGGGCCATTGATCAGCTGTTCCCGCTGATGCCGGTCCATCGGCTCGATGAACAGCCCCAGCGGCTGGGCAGCTTCGCCGACCTCACCTGCGATTCCGACGGCAAGCTGGCCCGCTTCATCGACCGGGGCCAGGTCAAGACCCTGCTTGAGCTGCATGAGCTCAAGCCCGGCGAGCCCTACTGGATCGGCCTGTTCCTGGGCGGCGCCTACCAGGAGGTGATGGGCAACCTGCACAACCTGTTCGGCAGCACCAACGCCGTGCACATCCGCCTGGCAAGCGGTGGTGGCTACCAGGTGGACCACGTGGTGCGTGGTGACACCAACGCCGAGGTGCTGCAGGCGATGGAACACGATCCGGCCCTGCTGCTCGAACGCCTGCGCATGGCCAGCGAGGCCGCCATCGGCCGTGGCGACCTCGCCATCAGTGATGCCCGCCGACTGATGGCCCACCTGCGCGCCAGCCTCGAGCAGACCACCTATCTCAAGGGGTGATGCCGCACCGGCCTGCCGATGGCATCAGTCATCCAGCAGGCCACGACGGC
>CAMASU010000129.1 GCA_945861105.1 Synechococcus sp. UW140 | reverse complement strand
CATCGGTGATCAGCCAGTCGAGGGCGGCCTCCTGCACGTCGATGTGGTCCCCGCTGCGATCGACGCAGTAACGGCCGAACACCAGTTTTTCGACCAGTCGTACACCGGTGCCGATGCGCGAGTAGTCAAAGATGATCGAATTGTCGATCGTTGCACCGCTGCAGATGTGGCAGCTGGGGCCGATCATGGCCGGTCCGATGATGGTGACCCCATCTTCGATCTTGGTCATCCCCCCCACATAGACCGGTCCTTCGACGTGGATGCGATCCCAGTTGGCGGCCACGTTCAGCCCCGTGTAAATGCCGGGTCGCACCTGCTTGCCGGGGATGGTCACCTGCCGCACTTCCCCTTGCAGCACGGCCCGGATGGCATGCCAGTAATCGGGAACTTTGCCGATATCAACCCACTCGAACTCCATCGGGAAGGCATAGAACGGCAGCCCGTTTTCCACCAACTTCGGGAACAGGTCGCTGCCGATGTCGTAGGGAGTGCCGCTGGGGATGTGATCAAAGATCTCCGGCTCAAAGATGTAGATGCCGGTGTTGATGGTGGTGCTGAGGGCCTCTTCCACTGAGGGTTTTTCCTGGAAGGCCTTGACCCTGCCGTCGTCATCGGTCACCACCACGCCATAGCTGCTCACCTGTTCCCGGGGCACGCGCTTGGTCACGAGCGAGGCGAGGGCCCCTGACTGGCGATGCTTGCGGACGGCTTCACTGAGGTTGAGGTCGATCAGGCCATCGCCGCAGAGCACCACGAAGGTGTCATCGAAGAAGCGCTGAAAATCCTGAATCTTCTTGAGGCCACCGGCCGAACCCAGGGCCTGGCCGATCAGTTCGCCATCCTCGATACGACCCTCGAAGCTGTAGGCAATCTCGACGCCGAAGCGTTGGCCATCCCGGAAGTAATTCTCAATTTCCTCGGCCAGGTGGGACACATTCACCATGATTTCGGTGAAGCCGTGCTGGCGCAGGAGTTCCAGCAGAAATTCCATCACCGGCTTCTGCAGGATCGGAATCATCGGCTTGGGGATGGTGTGGGTGATGGGCCGCACACGGGTTCCCTTGCCCGCGGCCAGGATCATGGCCTTCATGGGTCGCCTGCCAGAGGTGCCGGCACAGTATCAAGGCCTGTCAGGCCGCAGCTGCCGTCTCGGCCGGAGTCCCGGCTGCCACCATGGAGAGCTGCACCGGAACCTCGGTGTCATTGCAGCGGGCCAGCCGCAGGCTGCCGAAGAGATCCTCCGGGTCCTGCTCCAGGGTCACCCGGCCCTGGGCACAGAGAAAGAGCAGGGCCCAGAACACCCCCACCCGGTCTCGGTCCAGATCCGGCGGGGCGGCGGTGTCCCAGGCCTGCACCAGCTCCTCAAAGTCGCAGCCCGCGGCAGCGGGTTCCCACCCCACCAGGAACAGGGCCAGGGCCGCCGTTGTCTCGGGCAGCTTCTCGCGGTGGGCCAGGGCCGCCACCTGGGCGATGGCCTCCCGGTCGCTGTAGCGGCGTGGGCGCCGACTGCGGCGGCCCTGGTCGCCGCTCTCCTGTTCCAGGCGGCTGGCGATCTCCTCCAGCTGGCGGATCAATTCCCCCAGGCTCACCGGACGACGCTGGGGTGGCGGCGCCACCGGTCTGCGGCTCAACAGCCGTTCCGGCCGGGCCGGCAGCGCCAGGCGGGCCGGCCAGCCGTCCGGATCGGCGCCGTCGTCAAACTCCGCCTCAAGGCCATCCTCGACGCCCCCCTCGTCTGCGGCCAGGGTGCGCTCTTCCAGATGTTCGGCCTTGAGCGCCACCAGCACCGATGCCGCCAGGAAAGCCTCGCTGCTGGCCGCCAGCCCCTGCTCGTAGCTGCCTCCGAGGGCCGCCAGCTGGCGGGGCAGGTCGAGGGTCTGGCGCAGCTGGTCAAGGAAGCCGTCGATGACGGCGATCACATCCACATCCCAGGGGTCGATGTCCCCCCGCTCGGCTGCATCCTGGAGCAGTCGGATGGCCACCCGGGCCCCTTGGTCCCCGCCGTGGGTCACAGGGGTCGCAGCTTGTACTGAGCGGACCGTAGCGGCCCTGGGGCCTTCGTGCCAGGGTCAGGGGTCGGCCGATGTCTGACCGGCGGCCGGCAGCAGTTGCAGCTGCGCATCCATGGCCGACCGATAGCGCTCCACGTCCTGCTGCAGTTCTTCGATGCGCACCTGCTGGGCGGCCAGCTGCGGCTCGCTGCTCGCCTGACGCACCAGACCCGTCCAGACGGCGAACACCCAGGCGGCGGTCGCCCCCAGGCCGGCCACCAGCAGCAGCAGCACCGCCAGGGGCAGGGTGAAGCTGCTACCGGGCAGCAGACGCACCGTTGTGGGGGTGGTGTTCTCAAGGGTGAACATCACCAGGGCCAGGCCGAAGGCGAAGATCAGCAGGAAATTCAGCTGACGCATCACAGGGCGGGGGGAGAGGTGCAGCGGAATGTACCCGTCCCCGATGGCTGTCAGCGCAGGGCCGGGGCCATTGTCACGGCGGCGGTGAGGGGGGGACGCAGGGGCAGGGGTGGCGCTGCGGCACTGTGAATGGCAGCCCCGTCGCGGGCCACCTGGCGTTCGATGGTGGCCCTGTAGCTGTCGGTCATCAGCCGGGGATAGAGGCCGATGCCGATGATGGGCACCAGCAGGCACGAGATGATGTAGATCTCGCGGGGCTCGGCATCGACAAGGTTGCTGTGGCTGGCCAGTTCGGCATTCTCCTTGCCGAAGAAGATCTCGCGCAGCATCGAGAGCAGGTAGATCGGAGTCAGGACCACGCCGATGGCCGCCAGCGCGGCGATCACGATGCGGAAGGGGAGGCTGTAGGCCTCGTCGGTGGTGAACCCCACAAACACCATCAGTTCGGCCACGAACCCACTCATCCCCGGCAGGGCCAGGGAGGCCAGGGCGCAGGCGGTCCAGAGGGCGAACATCTTGCGCATGGCCTGGCCCACCCCGCCCATCTCATCGAGCTGGAGGGTGTGGGTGCGGTCGTAGGTGGCCCCCACCAGGAAGAACAGGCTGGCGCCGATCAGGCCATGGCTGATCATCTGCAGCATCGCCCCACTGGCCGCCAGGGGTGAGAAGCTGCCGATGCCGATGAGCACGAAGCCCATGTGGCTGATGGAGCTGTAGGCGATCTTGCGTTTGAGGTTGCGCTGGGCGAACGACGTGAGCGCCGCATAGATGATGTTCACGACCCCCAGCACCACCAGCAGCGGCGCGAACTGCACATGGGCGTCGGGCAGCATGCCGGCGTTGAAGCGCAGCAGGGCGTAGCCACCCATCTTGAGCAGGATGCCCGCCAGCAGCATGTGCACCGGTGCCGTGGCCTCACCGTGGGCATCGGGCAGCCAGGTGTGTAGCGGAACGATCGGCAGCTTGACGCCGAAGGCGATCAGCAGGCCGGCATAGAGCAGCAGCTGCAGGGAGGGCGCCAGGGTCTTGGCGGCCAGATCGCTGTATTCGAAACTGACCGGACCGGAGCCGGCGAAGGCCATCCCCAGGGCCACCAGCAGGATGAACAGGGAACTGCCGGCGGTGTAAAGGATGAACTTGGTCGCTGCGTACTGGCGTTTCTTGCCACCCCAGATGGCCAGCAGCAGGTAGACGGGAATCAGCTCCAGCTCCCAGGCAAGGAAGAACAGCAGCATGTCCTGGACGGCGAAGACGGCGATCTGCCCGCCGTCCATGGCCAGGATCAGGAAGTAGAAGAGCCGTGGCTTGAAGGTGACAGGCCAGGCCGCCAGCACCGCCAGCGTGGTGATGAAGCTGGTCAGCAGCACCAGGGGCATGGACAGTCCGTCCACCCCCACCGACCAGCCCAGGCCCAGGTCAGGGACCCAGTCGATGCGCTGGCTCAGCTGCAGCCCGGCTTCGGCAGGGTCGTAGCCGACCACGTAGGCGGCCACGGTGATCAGGAAGGTCACCAGTGCCACGCCGAGGGCATACCAGCGGACGATCCGTCCGTTGCCTGGGTCGGGAATCAGGGGAATCAGCAGGGAGGCGACGATCGGAAGCAGGATCGCCGTCGTCAGCCAGGGAAAGGAGTCCAGATCCGCTCAGTCCGTTGCCCGCAGGATAGAAATGCAGACCGGAGGCGGAACCCCCTCATCGGCTTTGACACACACTCTGCCCCGGCTCAGAGGCTGAAGAGCACCACCAGGGCGATCACACCACCGAAAACAATCAGGGCATAGAACTGGGCCCGGCCGGTCTCGAAGTACTTGAGACCTTCGCCGCTGCCGAGGGTCAGCAGGCCCGTGAGGTTCACCACCCCATCCACGACCTTGGCATCGACCTCCAGCACCTGGCGGGCGAGGGCACGGCTGCCCCTCACGAAGATGCGTTCGTTGATGGCATCCAGGTACCACTTGTTGGCCAGGAAGCGGTTGATCGCCGGGAACCGCCCGGCCACGGCCGTCCCCAGGTCCAGGCGGCCCAGGGCGTAGGCGACCACGGCCACACCGATGCCCACCAGGGACACGGCGACCGACGCTCCGGCCAGGGGCAGAAACTCAGCCATCGAGAAATGGGCCATGGCCTCGGCGGCCTCGCGGGGGTCGAGCAGCGCGGCGAACCGGTTGTTCCAGGGCATGCCCAGCAGGCCGATCAGCACCGATGGCACCGCCAGCACCACCAACGGCAGGGTCATGGGCCAGGCCGATTCGTGCACGTGGCCTTCGCCGTGGCCGTGCTCCGGTGCCCCACGGCCGGCGGCCTGCAGCAGGCGGGTCTGCAGGGCGGTGTCATGGCCCCGGAACCCTCCCTCGAAGGTGAGGAAATAGAGCCGGAACATGTAAAAGGCCGTCATGCCGGCCGTGAGCCAGCCCACCAGCCACAGCAGCGGGTAGGCCTGAAACGCTTCGCCGAGAATCTCGTCCTTGCTCCAGAAGCCCGCCAGGGGGGGCAGTCCGCTGATGGCCAGGCAGCCGATGAAGAAGGTGACGGCGGTGATGGGCATCGACCGGCGCAGGCCACCCATCAGGCGCATGTCCTGGGCCAGCACCGGCTCATGGCCCACCACCTCCTCCATGGCGTGGATCACCGAACCCGACCCGAGGAACAGCATCGCCTTGAAGCAGGCGTGGGTCACCAGGTGGAACATCCCGGCCAGGGGAGCGCCGCAGCCCATGGCCAGCATCATGTAACCCAGCTGGGAGACGGTGCTGTAGGCGAGCCCCTTCTTCAGATCCATCTGGGTGAGGGCGATCGAGGCCCCCAGGAAGCAGGTGATGGTGCCGACCACCGCCACCGTCAGCTGGACCGAGGGGAACTGGGCATACAGCGGTTCCAGCCGGGCAACGAGGAAGACGCCGGCCGCCACCATCGTGGCGGCGTGGATCAGCGCCGAGATGGGCGTCGGACCCTCCATGGCGTCGGGCAGCCACACGTGCAGCGGGAACTGGGCCGACTTGGCCATCGGCCCCATGAACACCAGCAGGCAGAGCAGGGTGGCGGCCCAGCCGGGCAGGGTGCCGTCGGCCAGGCCGGCCTGCACGCCTGCCGCGATGCCATCGAAGGACAGGGTGCCGGTGGCCCAGAACAGGCCGAGGATGCCCAGCAGCAGCCCGAAATCTCCGACCCGATTGACGACGAAGGCCTTCTGGGCCGCATGGGCGGCGCCGTCGCGGTCGTACCAGAACCCCACCAGCAGGTAGGAGCACATCCCCACCAGCTCCCAGAACACGTAGATCTCGAGCAGGTTCGGACTCACCACCAGCCCCAGCATCGAACTGCTGAACAGCGCCAGGTAGGTGAAGAAGCGCACGTAGCCCTTGTCGTGGGCCATGTAGCCGTGGGAATAGACCATCACCAGCAGGGCGATGCTGGTGACCAGGGCGAGCATCACGGCACCAAGGGCATCGACGCGAAAGCCCATCGGCAGGCTGAAGCTGCCCGCGGTGGCCCAGGTGAACAGCATCTCGGTGGGGCCCGCGCCGGCGATCTGCTCAGCCAGCACGGCATAGCTCAGCACGGCTGCGGCGCCGACGCTGCTGATCAGCAGTGCGGCCACGGGCACCCGCAGGCGGTTGACGGTGCGGTTGAAGCTGATGAGCCCGAGCCCCACCAGGGTCGC
>CAMASU010000128.1 GCA_945861105.1 Synechococcus sp. UW140 | reverse complement strand
CGTGCCGATCGGCACTGGCGAGGCCGCGATGATGGCGGTGCGGACCTCATCCAGGTTGACGCCGCCCGTGGACAGGTCCATGACCGTGTCGGCGCCGTACTTCACCGCCAGCTGCAGCTTCTCCACTTCCTGGGCCACATCCGAGGCGTTGGGGGAAGCGCCGATGTTGGCGTTCACCTTGCAGCGGGAGGCGATGCCGATCGCCATCGGCTCCAGGTTGGGGTGGTTGATGTTGGCCGGAATGATCATCCGCCCGCGGGCCACTTCTTCGCGCACCAGCGACTCGGGCAGGTTCTCGCGTTGGGCCACATGGGCCATTTCCTCGGTTACCACCCCTTGGCGGGCGTAGTGCATCTGCGACAGGTTGGCCTGACCTTTCCGCTTCTCGATCCAGGCGCTGCGCATGGGGGTGCTCCACAGGGGAAGGGGCGCCGCCGCACGACCTGCACTTCCCCGTTCCGGTGGAGACCGGCCAGGTTCGGAGGGTGTGATCTCAGCCTCCGGCCATCGGCCGGCGGCACCCCTAGTGACCTCCGAAACTTAGCAAGGGTCCTGGGGCAGGAGTGATTCGAGGGCGGCCGCCGCCAGCCGGTGGTCGTCGCTGCCGCGCAGGTCGGCCAGCCTGGCCCGGGCCGCTGCCCCCCGTTCAGGATCGTGGCGCAGGCGATTCAGCAGTTCCACCCCGCCCAGCTGCAGTTGCACGTCTTCATCGCCCAGGGCCAGATCGGCGAGATCGGCCAGCACCCCGGCGGGCACACCGGTTTCGTCCGCCAGGGCCGCCACGATGCTGCGGCGCACCAGCCAGTGGCCATCGCGTCGGTAGAGGGCCAGCAGGGGTTCCGACGCCTGCTCTCCCCCATGGCGGGCCAGGGCGTTGGCGGCCTCGGCGCGCACGTTGGGGTCGGGTTCGTCGTCGAGCATGCGCCGCAGGGCGTGGGTGCCGGCGGCGGTGGGCTTGTAGCCGAGGCCGGAGCAGGCCATCGAGCGCACCAGGACGGTCGTGTCCTGCAGGCAGGTGAGCAGCAGGGGTTCACAGACCTCGGCGGGGTAGGGCCGCAGGGACGCCATGGCCTTGAGGCGGGCGGCAGGGTCGCCGCTCGCGACGGCCTCGCGAAGGCTGTCGAAGTCGGCGCCGGGGTCGCTCATGGGGGGGGCAGGTCGCTGGGATCGCGCAGGGCCCGCAGCAGGCGGTGCCGTCGCCGACGGTAGCCCTCCGCCGAGGCCACCAGCAGTCCCGCGCCGATGAGCAGGGATGGCAGGGCCTGCAGGCGTTCGACCCCCTGGCGCTGCAGCAGTCCCACCAGCGCCAGCGCCAGCAGCGCGGGGGTGGCGAGGGCCACCACCAGGCGACCGTTCATGGTCGGCTGTGCTGGCGCAGCCAGCGGCGCAGGACCTCGGCCAGCACCCCCACCGCCACCGGCAGGCAGCCCTCGTCAGGGTCGAAGCCACCGTTGTGCAGCGGCGCGCAGCCCCCGGCACCGGCCACCCCCAGTCGCAGCATGCAACCCGGCACCCGCTCGAGGAAATGGGCGAAATCCTCTGCTCCCAGGCTGGGGTGGTCGAGCAGCAGCACCCGGTCGCGCCCCAGCTGCTCCACCGCCACCTGCTCCAGCAGGCTGGTGAGGGGACCGTCGTTCTGGACCGGTGGGGCGATCGCCCGGAAGGTCACCCGGGCTTCGCCGCCGTAGGCCCGGCAGATGTCGCGGGCGGTGGTTTCGACCCAGCCCGGCAGCTCCCGGTACAGGTCGTTGTCAAGGCAGCGCAGGGTGCCCAGCAGGGTGACGCGGTCGGCGATCACGTTGAAGGCCCGTCCGCCCTCGATGCGGCCGAAGCTGAGCACCACCGGCTGCAGGGCATCCAGGCGGCGGCTGATGGCTTCCTGCAGGCCGCTCACCAGGCGGGCGGCGATCCAGATCGCATCGACCGACTGGTGCGGCCGGGCCCCATGGCCCCCCTCCCCCAGGACTTCCACTTCCAGCTCTGCCGCCGCCGCCGTCAGGGCCCCGTGACGCAGGCCAATGCTGCCGACGGCGATGCTCGGAAACACATGCAGTCCGTAGAGGGCCTCGACGCCGTCAAGAGCACCGGCCTGCACCATCCAGCGGGCCCCCTCGGCCGTCTCCTCCGCCGGCTGGAACAGCAGCCGCACCCGGCCGGCCAGGGAGCCGGCTTCCGCCGCCAGGGCCATGGCCACCCCCACACCGACGCTGGTGTGGATGTCGTGGCCGCAGGCGTGCATCAGCCCCGGCTCCAGGGAGGCGTAGGGCAGTCCGGTCTGTTCCTCCACCGGCAGGGCATCCATGTCGACCCGCAGGGCGACGCAGGGGCCGTCGCCGGGCCCCAGCTCGGCCACCAGTCCCGTGCGACCCACGCCTTCACGCACCTGCCAGCCCAGCCGCCGCAGCTCCCCGGCCACGAGGGCCGCCGTGCGGTGTTCGGCGCCGCTCAGCTCAGGGTGGGCGTGGAGGTGACGGCGCAGCTCCAGCAGGGCCTCTAGGTCGGGGTCAGGGAGCATGGGCAGTGCTGCGCTCAGGCCGGGGTGAGGGTCAGAAACTGACCGAGGGCATCCACCGCCCGGGGAGGCCAGCGTCGCACCTCCCGCAGCCAGCTGAGGTCGCGGTAGCGGCTGTCGAGGCCACTGGCGGCGGCCCAGTGGCTCTCGGCCTCACCGCTCGCTCCTTTCTGCCACAGCAGAGCGGTGAGGCCGGCCCGGGCATCGGCGAAGAGCGGATGGCGGAGGATCAACCGCCGCAGCTCCAGTTCGGCCTGGTCACGCTGCTGCAGCTGCAGGGCCGCCAGGGCCGCCGACGAGCGGGCCATGGCGAACCCGGGGCGGGCCTCGGCGGCCGCCAGGAACTGCTGCCGTGCCAGGGACCAGTCGCCACGGCTGCCGGCCACATTTCCGAGGTTGTAAAGGGCTGAGGCGTCGTCGGGCTGCTGGCGCAGCACGGCCTCGTAATCGGCGCTGGCCTCATCCCACCGGCCCAGGGCCTCCTCGGCGGTGCCGCGGTTGAGGTGGGCATCACCGGCGTCGGGGGCCAGTTCCAGGGCCCGGGTCTGGTCGGCGATGGCCCCCAGCGGGTCCCCCAGGGCCAGCCGCACATTGCCACGGTTGCTCCAGGCGGCAGCCTCCTGCGGCGCGTCGGCGATCACGGCATTCCAGAGGGGCAGGGCCTCGGCCATGCGGCCCGCCTGGCTGGCCTGGAGGGCCTGCTGGAAGGCCTGCGGCAGGGGCAGGGCCAGCAGCAGGGCGAGACCGAGGCCCAGCAGGGTGGTCATGCCGCCTCCGCCTGCAGATGGCGGCGGGCGGCGTCGGTGGCGATCCGCCCTCGGGGCGTGCGTTGCAGGAAACCCAGCTGCAGCAGAAAGGGTTCCACGACGCTCTCCAGGGTGTCGGGGTCTTCCCCCAAGGCCGCTGCCAGGGTATCGAGACCGGCGGGGCCACCGCCGTGGCTGTCGAGCAGCAGCCGCAACAGTCGGCGGTCGGCGGCATCAAGACCGCGGCCGTCGACGCGATGCAGATCGAGGGCGGCGGCCACGGTGGGGCGGTCGACCTGGGTGTGGCCATGGACGGCGGCATAGTCGCGCACGCGCCGCAGCAGGCGGTTGGCGATGCGGGGGGTGCCGCGGCAGCGGCGGGCCACCTCACCGGCGGCCGCTGCATCCAGCGGGACCGCCAGCAGGGTCGCGGTGCGCCGCACGATCGCCTCGAGGTCGGCCTGTTCGTAGAACTCCAGCCGCTGGATCAGCCCGAAGCGGTCCCGCAGCGGTGAGCTGAGGGAGCCGGCCCGGGTGGTGGCGCCCACGAGGGTGAAGGGAGGCAGGTCCAGGCTGCGGCTGCGGGCCGTGCTGCCGGTGCCCACGGTCAGATCGAGCCGGCCGTCCTCCATCGCCGGATAGAGCAGCTCTTCCGCCACCCGGTTGAGCCGGTGGATCTCGTCGATGAACAGCACATCCCGGGCATCGAGGCCCATCAGCAGGCCGACGATGTCGCGGGGTCGTTCCAGGGCCGGAGCACTGGTGATGCGGCAACGCACCCCCAGTTCTTCGGCCAGCACCAGGGCCATGGTGGTCTTGCCCAGGCCCGGGGGGCCGTAGAGCAGCACATGGTCGAGGGCCTCACCGCGCTGGCGGCAGGCCGCCAGCGCAAGCCCCAGCACCTGTTTCAGTTCTGCCTGACCCACGTAATCGGCCAGTCGTCGCGGCCGCAGACCCTCGTCGCGGCCGCCGTCGCGTTCCGCCGGCAGGGGGTCGGCCCCCACCAGCCTGGCGGGGCGCCGTTGACCCGGATCCGACGATGACTGGATGGCCATGGGCCAGAGGCTACGGGCCTTGGGGATGATGGGCAAACGTGCGGTGGCGGCGGGTGGCGGCGAAGGGAGGAGCAAAGGGCGCTGCGCAGGCGAAGGAACGGCTGCAGGCCCGCCGGTTGCTGGCGGATAACCGGTTGGCCCGGCATCAGTACGACATCCTCGAGACCCTCGAGACGGGCATTGCCCTGGTGGGGACCGAGGTCAAGGCCATCCGCGCCGGCAAGGCCAACCTGCGCGATGGCTTCTGCCTTGTGCGTGACGGGCAGCTGCAGCTCCATAACGTGCACATCGCCCCCCATGAACAGGCAAGCGGCTACTACAACCACGACCCCCTGAGGGTGCGCACCCTGCTGGCTCACCGGCGGGAGATCGACCGCCTGCGGGGGCAGCTGGAGCAGAAGGGCCTCACCCTCATCCCCCTGGATCTGCACCTCAAGGGGTCGAACATCAAGCTCAGCCTCGGCCTCGCCCGCGGCCGCAAACTCCACGACAAACGGCAGGAGGAACGCCGCCGCCAGGATGAGAAAGACCTGCGTTCAGCGCTGAAGCGGCTCTGAACTTTCCGGGGCCGCAGGGGCTGCTGGGGGGGGCGGCACCGGTGGGTTCGGCGAGGTCGGGGTCGGGGCCGGCACAGCGGGGGGCGAGGGTTCGCCCGTCGGGGTCGGGGTCGGGGCCGTGGGGGCGGGGGTGGCGGGCAGCCCCGGTGTGGCCTCAGGCGGGGCCGGTCGCGGCGCCGGCGGCGGGTCCACCCGGGCCGACAGGCTCAGCAGGCCGGCGGTGGGTCCATCGTTGCGCACCAGCACCTGGACGGGGGAGCTGGTGACCTTCTCAAGGCTCACCACCCGCAGGGGGCCGGCCCCATCCAGCACCTGGCCGTCGGCCGCGAAGACGGTCATCTGCATCAGCGGTGAACCGCTGAGGCCCAGCACCAGCTTGTGGTCCGCCGGCACCCGGATGGCAAACACCTGGGCCCGGTTGCCCTCCAGGGAGGCGCTGGCCGTGCGGGCCACCCCGGTCACGGGTTCGAGGCTCTCGACCCGCAGGCCTTCGAGGGCCCGCAGGGCCGCCGCAATCCAGATCTGCCGGTAGGGCTCCTGGGGCTGCCCGTTGGCCAGCCCTGCGGGCAGCAGGCTGCGGGTGCTTGCCCCGACGAGCTGATCGAGCACCGCCGGGCTCAGGCCCTGGCTGCCCAGCAGGCTGCGGCGCTGGTCCCAGTCTTCACTGCGGAAGCTGCCCAGCCGTTCCCTCAGGCTCACCGGCAACTGCTCCACCCGCACCAGCCAGTCCTGGGCGATGTCGTTCCAGACCTTGCGTACGGGGGCGTCCTCCAGGCTGTCGCTGGGGGGGCGTCCCCCCCGTTCGGGGAACTGGGAGGCCAGGCTGCGGTTGACGAGGGTCAGGAACCAATCGCGATTCACCTGCAGGGCTGCCAGCCGGTTGACCAGTTGCTGCCGCTGGTCCACCTCCGCCGGCGGCAGGCTGACGCCCCCGCCCGGCAGTCCGTTGTCGGCGGGGCCGACGCGACCCCGTCCCAGCAGCAGCCAGCCCAGGGCCGATCCGACCAGGCCCGTGAGCAGCAGGGCCAGAACCACGGGCCAGAACCGACCCTCTGCCGCTTCCTCCCTCTGCTGGCGCCGCTGCTGGCGGGGTGAGACCCGCAGGGTCGCGGGCGCCGCCACCCGGGGTGGGGCCGGTCTCGGCGGCGGCGGGGGTTCCGGTTCCGGAGCGGCCGGGGCCGCGGCCGGTTCCGCGTCCTGGGC
>CAMASU010000127.1 GCA_945861105.1 Synechococcus sp. UW140 | reverse complement strand
CTGCCCCGAGGGCCCATGGCCGACCGCGACCTGCGCCACTTTCTCGAGCTGCTGGAGCGCCGCGGACAGCTGCGACGCATCACGGCGCCCGTGGATCCTGACCTGGAGGTGGCGGCCATCGCCGACCGGGTGCTGGCCTGCGGCGGGCCGGCCCTGCTGTTCGAGAACGTGGTGGGCAGTTCGATGCCCCTGGCGGTGAACGTGCTCGGCACCGTCGAGCGGGTGGTGTGGGCCATGGGGCTCGAACGGGCCGAAGAGCTGGAGGAGCTGGGCTCACGGCTGGCCCTGCTGCAGCAGCCCCGGCCCCCCAAGGGACTGCAGGAAACAGCCGCCATGGGCCGGATCCTCTGGGACCTGGTGCGCGCCCGGCCCGACCGGGATCTGACACCCCCCTGCCAGCAGCAGGTGCTGCGCGACGGGGCGGTCAACCTCGACGATCTGCCGCTGATCCGCCCCTGGCCCGGCGATGCCGGCCGGGTGATCACGCTGGGGCTGGTGATCACCCGTGACCCCGAAACCCGGGTGCCGAACGTCGGCGTGTACCGGCTGCAGCAGCAGGATGCCCGCTCGATGAGCGTGCACTGGCTGAGCGTGCGCGGCGGCGCCCGCCATCTGCGCAAGGCGGCCGAACGGGGTCAGAAGCTGGAGGTGGCGGTGGCCCTGGGGGTGCATCCGCTGCTGGTGATGGCCGCCGCCACACCGATCCCGGTGCAGCTGAGCGAGTGGCTGTTCGCCGGGCTCTATGCCGGCCGCGGCGTCCACCTGGCCCGCTGCCGCAGCGTCGACCTGGAGGTGCCGGCCCACAGCGAGATCGTGCTCGAAGGCACCATCACGCCGGGGGAGGTGGCGCCTGATGGGCCCTTCGGCGACCACATGGGCTTCTACGGCCTCGAGGAACCGTCGCCCCTGGTGAGGTTCCACACCATCACCCAACGGCGCAACCCGGTGATGCTCACCACCTTCAGCGGCCGGCCGCCGAAGGAGGAGGCGATGCTGGCGATCGCCCTCAACCGCATCTACACCCCGATCCTGCGGCAGCAGGTGCCCGAGATCGTCGACTTCTTCCTACCGATGGAGGCGCTGAGCTACAAGCTGGCCGTGATCGCCATCGACAAGGCCTACCCCGGCCAGGCCCGGCGGGCGGCCATGGCCTTCTGGAGCGCCCTGCCCCAGTTCACCTACACCAAGTTCGTGGTGGTGGTCGACCGCAGCATCAACGTGCGCGATCCCCGCCAGGTGGTCTGGGCGATCGCCGCCTGCGTCGATCCCCAGCGCGACCTGTTCGTGCTCGACGACACGCCGTTCGACAGCCTCGATTTCGCCAGCGAACGGCTGGGACTCGGGGGACGGCTGGCCATCGATGCCACCACCAAGATCGGCCCCGAGAAACGCCACGACTGGGGCGAACCGCTGGCCCGCGACGCCGCCCTCGAGCAGTCTGTGAGTACCCGCTGGGCCGAGCTGGGCCTGGCCGACATCGGCGGCAACGGGAGTGGCGCCGATCCGGCCCTGTTCGGCCTGCAGCTCGAGCATGTGCTCGACCGCCTCAGCGGCCGGACCAAATAATGCTCACCCGTGCCGGCACCATCGCCCTGCGTGCCCTGGTGGAACTGGCCCGCAGCCCCACGACGTCGCTGTCGGTGAACGAGCTGGCCCGGCGCCAGGGGTTGCCGCAGCCGATGCTCGAACAGGTGGTGCTGCGCCTGCGGCGCGCCGGCCTGGTGCAGGCCCGCCGGGGACGCCACGGCGGCTACCGGCTGGCCGCCCAGGCGGACGCGATGCCGCTGGAGCAGGTGCTGCTGGCGGTGGGGGGCCTGCGGCGGGTGGCCGTCGGGCCCGAACCGCCCGCCGCCGCCGGCCTTGGGGCCTCCGCGGGCCTGCGGGTGGAACAGCAGCTGCAGCGGCGGCTCGACCGGCTGGTGCTGCAAGAGCTGCAACGGCTCACCCTGGCGGAACTGCTCTACGACCAGCGCAGCTGGGAGGCGACCCTGGAACCCGAAGGCGGTCTGATGCTGGGCTGAGCCCTGGCCCGCCGCCGCCGCCGCCCATAAGATCAACCGTTTCCTCCGCGTCCATGACCAGCCAGAACATCCAGGGTGGTGGACGGCTGCAGGGTCGGGTGCGGGTGCCCGGCGACAAGTCGATCTCGCACCGGGCGCTGCTGTTCGGCGCCATCGCCGAAGGCATCACCACCATCGACGGGCTGCTGCCGGCGGAGGATCCCCTCAGCACCGCCGCCTGCCTGCGGGCCCTGGGGGTGCCGGTGTCGGCGATCGAGGCCGGCAGGCCGGTGACCGTCGAAGGGGTGGGTCTCGACGGCTTCCGGGAACCGCTGCAGGTGCTCGACTGCGGCAATTCGGGCACCACCATGCGGCTGATGCTGGGGTTGCTGGCGGGCCGCGACGGGCGCCACTTCGTGCTTGATGGAGATGCTTCGCTGCGGCGACGGCCCATGGGCCGCGTCGCCCGGCCCCTGGCGGCGATGGGGGCCGTGATCCATGGCCGGGAGCAGGGTGACAAGGCACCACTGGCGGTGCTGGGCAAGCCGCTGAAGGGGGCCGTGATCCGCACCCCGGTGGCCTCGGCCCAGGTCAAGAGCGCCCTGCTGCTGGCCGGGCTCACGGCCGACGGACCGACGACGGTGATCGAACCGGCCCTGTCGCGGGACCACAGCGAACGGATGCTGCGGGCCTTCGGCGCCGACCTCGAGAGCCGGCCCGATGCCCCCGAGGGACCGACGGTGGTGCTGCGACCCGGCCGGCGGCTGCAGGGTCAGACGGTGGTGGTGCCCGGGGATATCAGCTCGGCGGCCTTCTGGCTGGTGGCGGCCCAGCTGGCCCCCGGCAGTGACCTGGTGGTCGAGAACGTGGGGCTCAACCCCAGCCGCACCGGCATTCTCGATGTGCTGCAGGCCATGGGGGCGCGGGTGGAGGTGCTGGCCGAACGGGAGGTGGCGGGCGAACCGGTGGGGGACCTGCGGGCCTGGGCGGGGCCGCTGCGGGCCTTCAGCATCGGCGGCGACCTGATCCCGCGGCTGGTGGATGAAATTCCGGTGCTGGCGGTGGCGGCCCTGGCGGCCGAGGGCACCAGCGTCATCCGCGATGCGGCCGAGCTGCGGGTCAAGGAAACCGATCGGCTGGCGGTGATGGCCCGGCAGTTGCGGCGATTGGGCGCTGCCGTGGAGGAAACCGACGATGGGCTGGTGATTCCCGGGCAGCAGACGCTGCGGGGGGCGACGGTGGCGAGCGAAACCGACCACCGGGTGGCGATGAGCCTGGCGGTGGCCGCCCTGGTGGCCGACGGCACCACCACCGTCGATGGCGGCGAAGCGGCCGCCGTGTCGTACCCCACCTTCTGGGATGACCTCGCCCGGCTCGGCGGCTGAGGCTGGGGCGCTGCTGCCGCTGCGCAGCGGCGACGGCAGCTTCAGCCTGCACAGCGCCGCCTTCGGCGAGGCGTTCCATGCCGATCGGGGCGCCGTGCGCGAAGCCGTCGAAACCTTTGTGCGGCCGTCGGCCCTGGGCCGCTACGACGCCGGCCGGCGGTTGCGGGTGGTGGAGCTGTGCGTCGGCACCGGCACCAACACCCTGGCGCTGCTGCAGGCCTGTGATGACCACGGGCTGACGCTCGACTGGTGGGGGCTGGAGCTGGATCCGCGGCCGCTGCAGCTGGCCCTGGCCAGCGACGACTTCCGCCGCCCCTGGGACGCAGGCCGATTGCAGGCCCTTGAGGCCCTGGCCACCAGCGGTCGGTTGCTGTGGGGTGATGCCCGCCACAGCCTCGCTGGCGGCCTGCCGGATGACCTGCGGGGCCGGGTCGACCTGGTGTGGCACGACGCCTTCTCACCCCGGCGCTGCCCGCAGCTGTGGAGCCTTGAGGTGCTGCAGCAGCTGGCGGCACTGCTGGCCCCCGACGGCCGCCTGGTGACCTATTGCGCGGCGGCGGCGGTGCGGGCGGGGCTGCAGCAGGCGGGTCTGCAGCTGGCCAGCATCCCCTGCAGCGACCCTGACCGCTGGTGCCACGGCACCGTGGCCAGCCCAGTGGAGCTGGAGCACGACCCGGGGCTGAGGGCCCTGACCCCCATGGAACGGGAGCACCTGACCAGCCGCGCCGGTGAGCCCTACCGCGATCCCGACGGCAGGGGGGAGGCTCCGGCACTCCTGGCGGCCCGCGATCTGGCGCAACGGCAGCATCCGGGAATCAGCACCGGGGCCTGGCGGAGACGCTGGGGGGTGGGCACAGGCGGCCCCACGGCAGCCCCCCAGTAGATTCCCGGCCAACCGCTCCGACGCCATGCTTGCCGTCGCCGTGCTCGCCGCCGGAAAAGGCACCCGCATGAAGAGCGCACTGCCCAAGGTGCTGCAACCCCTGGCCGGGGCGACGCTGGTGGAGCGGGTGCTGGAGGCCACGGCGGGGCTTGAGCCCAGCCGCACCCTGCTGATCGTCGGCCACCAGGCCGAGCGCGTGCAGCAGATCCTGGCCGCCCATGCCAGCACCCCCGAGTTTGTGCTGCAACAGCCGCAGAACGGTACGGGCCATGCGGTGCAGCAGCTGCTGGAGCCCCTGGGTGACTTCGACGGCGACCTGCTGGTGCTCAACGGCGATGTGCCCCTGCTGCGCGAGAGCACGCTGGCGGGTCTGCTGGAGCAGCACCGCAGCAGCGGCCGGGCGGTGACGCTGCTCACCGCCCACCTCGACGATCCGACGGGCTATGGCCGGGTGTTCTGCGGGATCGACGGCCGGGTGCAGCAGATCGTCGAGCACCGCGACTGTTCAGCCGAGCAGCGGGCCAACACGCTCATCAACGCCGGCATCTACTGCTTCCACTGGCCACGGTTGCGGCAGGTGCTGCCGCAGCTGCGCAGCGACAACGACCAGGGGGAGCTGTACCTCACCGACACCGTGGAACTGCTGGCCGATGCGGGCCATGTGGTGGTCGACGACCTGGCCGAGATCATGGGCATCAATGATCGGCAGCAGCTGGCGGCCTGCGAGGGGCTGCTGCAGGAGCGGCTGCGGCGCCACTGGATGGCCCAGGGGGTGACCTTCGTGGACCCCGCGAGTTGCACCCTGTCGGAGGGCACCTGCTTCGGCCGCGATGTGGTGGTGGAGCCCCAGACCCATTTCCGCGGAACCTGCCGCATCGGCGACGAGTGCCGCCTGGGGCCGGGCAGTGTGATCAGCGACAGCCAGCTGGGTGACGACGTGCAGGTGGTGCTGTCGTTGGTGAACGGCGCCCGGCTGGCCGCTGGCTGCCGGGTGGGCCCCTATGCCCACCTGCGCCCCGAAGCCGATCTGGAGAGCGGGGTGCGCATCGGCAATTTCGTCGAGGTGAAGAAGAGCCGCATCGGCGCCGACACCAAGATCAATCACCTCAGTTATGTGGGGGATGCGGACTTCGGCCGCAATGTGAATGTGGGGGCTGGCACGGTGACCGCCAACTACGACGGGGTGAACAAGCACCGCACCGTGATCGGTGACGACAGCAAGACCGGCGCCAACAGCGTGCTGGTGGCCCCCATCACCCTCGGCCGCGGCGTGACGGTGGGGGCCGGATCAGCCCTCACCAAGGATGTGCCCGATGGGGCCCTGGCCCTGGGTCGTGCGCGGCAGACCGTGATCGCCAACTGGTCAGGACCCAGGCAAGGGTGATGGAGGACGGCGGCCCGCCCCTGCTCGATGCGCTGGATCATCTGTGCCATCAGGTGGAAAGCGACCCCGAGGTAGAGCAACTGTTTTATGGCGCCACCACGCCCGAACAGATGGTCGCCCTGGCCGTGCAGACCGGCATCCTGATCGAGGCCGACGACTTCCGTGCCCTGCTGCGCAGCGGCAGCACGGAGTTCTGGCTGGTGCGCGGCAACGACGGCGACAACCCGATCGCCCACCTCAGAACGGTCTTCGGCCTCTGACGCCTGAGAAGCCCCGTCACACACGGTGACAAACGCGCAAACATCCGTTACATTGACAAGGCCGGGATTCCGGCCATCCATACGGGCTCTGCCCATTCCCCCCTTCGGACTCATGCAAACCACTCTTCAGCAGCGCTCCGGCGCTTCTGTGTGGAACCAGTTCTGTGAGTGGG